>DAOMZC010000184.1:0-9209 GCA_035437965.1 Pseudomonadota bacterium | reverse complement strand
GTTGCTGATGACCAGGCTGCGCACGAGCTCCGGCCGGTCCACGGCGAGCTGAAAGGCGATCATGCCGCCCATCGACAGACCGACCACGTGGAGCCCGGTGAGGCCGAGGTGATCGCAGAGCGCGGCTATATCCCGGGCAAACAGCGGCACGCCATACGCCCCTGCCGGCTTGCCGCTGCGTCCGTGACCGCGCGCGTCCGGCACCAGCAGCCGATGCTCGGCGGCCAGGGCGGGAGCGACAAGGTCCCAGTCCCGCCCCGACGAGCCGAGCCCGTGGAGGAGCAGGACCGGCGGACCGGCGCCTGACTCCTCATAGTGAAGGGACAGCTCGGCAAGCTGGAGGGTCGGCATATTCATTCCTTGTGGCGGGTTTATTTTCTATGAACGACTGTTCAGAATTGCGTAATCTATCGTCGTACTGTTCTAATTTATTTAATGAACAAACGTTCGTCAAGAGGCTCGCCGACGCGGCGTCCCAAGGCGGCGGGCAAGGCGGCGCCCAAGGCGTCTCCTAAGGCCCCGGGCAAGGCCCAACACCGCTTTCCGTTCGGGCAGGCGGTGCTTCCCCCGGGAGTCGTGCCCGAGGGCACCCGGCGGCGCATCTTGGAGGCCGCGCTGCAGCTGTTTGCCAGCCAGGGCTTCCACGGTGTCTCGGTGCGCGATCTGGCCCAAGAGCTGGGCCTGCAGCCGAGCGCGCTCTACGCCCACTTCCCCTCCAAGGAGCACGTCCTTGCCGAGCTCACCCTGGTCGGGCACCAGGCGCAGCACGAGGCGCTGCGCGCGGCAATCCTTGACGCCGGCGCCGAGCCGGTCGCGCAGCTGCAGGCGCTGGTGCGCCACAATGCCCGGCTCCACGCGACCTATCCGCAGCTGGCGATCGTCGCCAACGAGGAGCTGCACGCGCTGCCGCTGGAGCTCGCCGCGGCGACCCTGGAGCTGCGCAAGCAGTCGGCGGCCCTGCTCCTTGAGGTGATCTTGCGCGGCGCGGCGCTGGGACGCTTCTGTTGCCCGAGCCCGCAGGTTACGGCGGCGGCGATCGGCGCGATGGGCCTGCGCATTCCGTACTGGTACAAGCCCGGAGGCGAGCTGGCGATCGACGCGCTGGCAAGTATCCACGCGGAGCTGGCCCTCCGCATGCTTGGTGTCTGCTAATCACATAGGAGTCTGTTCATGCTCACACCTTGGCTGAAGTCGCACCTTTCCGGCAGCTTGTCCGGCAGCTTGTTCGGCATCATCTTCGGCATCACCCTGGTCACCGGCGCCTGCGGGCCGAGCAGCGAGGCCGAGGTCGCGACAGCGGAGAGCGGCAAGGAGCTGACTACGTCCCGCTGCCAGGTCTATCCCTCGGACGTCGTCTGCACCAAGCACGAGCTGTCTCTGTCCGCGCTGCTCATCCGCCGCAAGGTGACCTACGAGGTGCCCATCGGGACCCCGCCGGCGGACGGGTGGCCGGTGGTTCTTTACTTCCAGGGGTCGTTCTTCCCCGGCAGCCGCGCGTTTGCGGCAGGGCTCGGGGATGTCGCAGGCCAGTACAACCTGACGCTCACGGTCAAGGCGCTGCTCGATGCCGGCTACGCGGTGCTGGCGCCGGATGCGCTGCTCGAAGGGGCGAGCTTCTGGCAGACCAACGTCCCGCCGTGGTCCCTCTTGTGGACGACGAGCTCCGATCATGCGTTCCTGCTGTCGATCTTTCAGGCGCTCGAAGAAGGGAAGTTCGGCGCGCTCGATCCGCGCCGCCTTTACGCGATGGGCATCTCGAGCGGGGGCTTCATGACCAGCCGGATGGCGGTAAGCTACCGGGGCAGGTTCCGCGCGCTGGCCGTCCACTCGGCTTCGTATGCGACGTGCAGCGCGCTGTGCGTCGTTCCCGGGCTGCCGGCCGATCACCCGCCGACTCTGTTTCTGCACGGCAACCTCGATCCGATCGTGACCCGCCCGGTCATGGAGCAGTATCGCAGCGCCCTTTTGCGCGATGGTCGCGCGGTCAAGGCGGTGATCAACCCCACCGCCGGTCACGAGTGGCTGCCCGAAGGACCGCAGGCGATCACCGACTGGTTCACCGCCCACCCCTGAGCACATGCTGACCAGCGCGCCGCGCCCACCGATCGTTCCGCGCCTAAGTCGCAAGCTTGCCCGTGCCGCGCGCGCCGCGGAACAATAGGTTGCGGGCTCGGCCTCGCTTATAACATTCAGCCGCATAACATCCTGTTCAACCCACGCACCGGTCAGGTGAAGCTGATCGACTTCTGCCTGGCGACCCGCCTGTCATCGATGAGCGCTCTGGGTGCGCACGCGCTGGAGGGCTCGCTGGCGTATATGGCGCCCGAGCAGACCGGGCGGATGAACCGGGTGGTCGATCCGCGCTCGGATCTGTACTCGCTGGGGGCGACGCTGTACGAGCTGCTCACCGGGGTGCTGCCGTTCCAGGCGGCGGACTCGATGGCGATGATCCACAGCCACATCGCCCGCCGCACGGTGCCGCCCAGCCAGCGCAGCCCGAGCATTCCCCAGGTCCTTTCCGACCTGGTGATGAAGCTTCTCGCCAAGGCCGCCGAGGATCGCTACCAGAGCGCCGCGGGGCTCAAGGCCGATCTGCAGGAGTGTCTGCAGCAGTGGCAGGCGCGGCGCGAGATCGCCCAGTTCGCGCTCGGGCGCAGCGACATCGGCGGGGCGCTGCGCCTCCCGCAGCGGCTCTACGGGCGGCAGGAGGCGACCAGCGCGCTGCTGGCGGCGCTCGACCGGACGAGCGCCGGCGCCGCCGAGCTGCTCCTTTTAACCGGCCCCGCCGGGGTAGGCAAGTCGGCGCTGGTACAGGAGATCTATAAGGCGATCGCGCAGCGCAGCGGCTACTTCATCGCCGGCAAGTTCGATCAGCTCGGCCGCCATATTCCCTACGCGCCGATCGCGCAGGCGTTCCGCGAGCTGATGCGGCAGCTGCTCACCGAGTCGCCGCAGGCGCTTGCCGGGTGGACGGCCGCGATCCTCGCCGCGCTCGGCACGAGCGGGCAGCTGCTCATCAGCCTGATCCCCGAGCTCGAGCTTATCATCGGCCGCCAGCCGAGCATCGCCGAGCTCGGGCCGACCGAGTCCAAGAACCGCTTCAGCCTGGCGTTGCAAAACTTCGTCCACGTCTGCGCGACGCGCGAGCACCCGCTGGTCCTGTTCCTCGACGATCTGCAGTGGGCCGACCCGGCTTCGCTGACGCTGCTGCAGATCCTGCTCAGCGATCCGGAGCGCGGCCACTTCCTGGTCATCGGCGCCTACCGCGATGAAGAGGTCGATGCCGGCCACCCGCTGCGCCTGACCCTGGAGGAGCTGCGCAAGGCCGGGGCGACCACCAGCGAGTGCCGCATCCGGCCCCTGGAGCTCACCCATGTCACGGCGCTGCTCGGCGATACGCTGAGCGCCGACCTCCCCACGGTGGCGCCGCTGGCCCGGCTGGTCTACGAAAAGACCCAGGGGAATCCGTTCTTCCTGAACCAGTTCCTGACCGGACTCTATAAAGACCGCCAGCTCGAGTTCGACGTGCACGCCGGCAGCTGGCGCTGGGATCTGGAGCGCATCGCCCAGGCCCAGGTCACCGCCAACGTGGTCGAGTTTGTCGTCGCCAAGCTGCGGCAGCTGGCGCCGGTCGCGCAGCGGCTCCTCACCCTGGCGGCGTGCATCGGCCACCAGTTCGACCTCGAGGTGCTGGCGACCCTGGGTGACCGCTCGCCCGCGCAGACCGCGGCGGAGCTTTGGGAGGCGGTGCAGGAAGGGCTGGTGGTGCCGCTCAGCAGTGACTACCGGTTCCTGCTCAGCCGCGCCGGCCAGAGCGCGGACGCAAGCGGCGCGGCGGCGCCCCCGGCGACGCCCCCAGTGAAGGATGAGACGATTCATGTGGCGTGCAAGTTCCTCCACGATCGAGTGCAGCAGGCCGCCTACCTGCTGATTCCGCAAGGTGAGAAGCAGCAGGTCCACCTGCGCATCGGCCGGCGCTTGCGGGCGCAGCGCCAGCAGACCCACGGCGATGAGGGTCTGTTCGAGCTGGTGAATCACCTGAACTACGGCGCTGCCCTGATCAACGAGCCGGAGGAGCGCCGCGAGCTGGCGCGACTGAACCTGCTTGCCGGCCAGCGCGCCAAGGCGGCGACCGCGTTCGTCACCGCCGCCAACCACTTCGCGGTCGGGACCGCGCTGCTCAGCGCCGATAGCTGGCAGTCCGACTACGAGCTTAGCTTCGTCCTGCACGCCGAGCGCGCAGAGTGCGAGTACCTCAGCGGTCAGTTCAAGCAAGCGGAGTCGCTGTTCGAGGTCGCGCTGGGCCACGCCCGCTCGCTTGAGGATCAGGCGCGCATCTACGCGCTGCGCATCGTCCTTTACACGACGCTCGGCGAGTTCACCGCCGCGATCGAAGCGGGGCAGCGCGGGCTGCAGCTCTTCGATGTCGACCTGCCCGCGCTCGAGCACGAGCGCAAGACCGCCCTGGACGCCGAGCTCGTGCAGATGGAGTCGACGCGCGCCGGTCGCAGCATGGAGGAGCTGCTCGCGGCGCCCCAGATGACCGCGCCGGAGCAGCTGACCGTGTCCAGGCTGCTCATGGACCTGGTGGCTCCGGCCTACTTTACCTCGCCGACCCTGTTCGCCCTGCTCGCCACGCGGCTGGTCAACCTCACCCAGAAGCACGGCAACTGCGAGACCTCGGCCTACGGCTACATCACCTACGGCTTCCTCCTCGCCGCCGCCATGGGGAGGCCGGCGGAGGCGTATGCCTTTGGTCGCCTCGGCCTGGCGCTGCAGGAAAAGTTCAACTGCCAGAGCCTCGAGTGCAAGCTGAAGTTCGTGTTCGGCATCTATCAGCACTTGTGCAAGCCCCTGCGCACCGCGATGCCGTACCTCAGGCAGGCGCTGCAGAGCGGCCTTGAGAGCGGCGACCTCGCCTACGCCTCCTTCGCCTGCCACCACCTCGGCTTCACTCGCCTGGGCCTGGGCGACGAGCTGAGCGCGGTCGGCGAAGAGGTCGACAGCTACCTGGCGCTCATGCAGAAGACCAAGGACATGGCCAGCCTGCGCACCCTGACCGTCACCCGCCAGGCGATAAAGCACCTGCAGGGGGACAGCGCGCAGCTGCGCTGCCTCAACGACGAGAACTTCAATGAGGAGGAGTTCGTCGCCGGCGCCCTGGCCGCCGGGTTCGCGATGGGGTGCTGCTACTTCTACTTCACCAAGCTCCAGCTGCTATATCTGGCCGGCGACTACCCGGGCGCGCTGGCGATGGCCCACAAGGCGGAGGAGCTCAAGTGGAGCGCCCGCGGGCTGTATTACCGGACCGAGCTGCCGCTTTACACCTGCCTGACCCTGGCCGCTCTTTACGGCCAGGCGAGCAGCGAAGAGAAGGCCGGCTATCTGGAAGCGCTGCAGCGCAACTACGAGCAGATCGCGACGTGGGCGCAGGGCTGCCCGGAGAACTTCCGCCATCAGGAGCACCTGGTCGCGGCCGAGCTGGCGCGCATCGGCGGCCGTGAGGCCGAGGCGATTGGCCTATACGAGCAGGCGATCGCGGCGGCGCAGCAGGGCGGCTTCGTCCACCACGCGGCGCTCGCCAGCGAGCTTACCGCCGACTTGCACCTTTTGCGCCAGCGGAGCTCACTGGCCAGCTTCTACCTGCGCGAGGCGCAGTACGGCTACCTGCGCTGGGGAGCGACCGCCAAGGCGCGGCAGCTAGTCGAGAAGCACCCGCAGCTCGGCAGCGACTCGATCGAGCCGCAGGGCTTCGCGATTACCGAGAGTAACTCGACCCGGCAGTCCACCGCGCGCACCGGGCTGCTCGATGTGGCGACCATCGTGCGCGCCGCGCAGGCGATCTCCAGCGAGATGGTGCTGGACAAGGTGATCGAGCAGCTGATGCGCAGCGTGCTGACCAACGCGGGGGCGCAGCGCGGCTTCCTGCTGGTGCCGCAAAAGGGCGAGCTGTTCATCGAAGCGGCGATGACCACCGAGCCGGACACCGTGCAGCTGGGTCTTGCGCAGCCCCTCACGGGCGAGGCCCAGCTGGCGGTGAGCGTCGTGCACTACGTCGCCCGCAGCCAGGAGACCGCGGTGCTCGGCAACGCCAGCGCCGAGCGCCGTTTCGCCGGCGATCCGTACATCCAGGCCGCGCAGCCCAAGTCCATCCTGTGCCTGGCGCTGATGCACCAGGGCCGCCTGCCGGGAATTCTGTACCTCGAAAACAACACCACCTTCGACACGTTCACCCAGGAGCGGGTGGAGCTCTTGCGCCTTTTGGCGGCGCAGGCCGCCATCGCCATGGAGAACGCCCGGCTCTACGCCGACGTGCAGCACAAAAGCCGCGAGCTGCGCCGCGCCAACGAGAACCTCGAGACCCAGGTCGAAAAGCGCACCGAGGAGCTGCGCGCCGCGACGAGCCGCCTGTACAGCGTCAACGACAGCCTGACCCAGCGCTCGGAGGAGCTGCGGCAGGCCAACCAGCGCCTGCAGAACGAGCTCGGTGAGCGTGAGCGTACCGAGCTCGCCCGCGCCGCCCTGCAGGAGCAGATCATCAGCGTCCAGAAGGCGCGGCTCACCGAGATGTCTTCGCCGATCATTCCGATCACCGACCACATCATGATCATGCCGCTCATCGGCAGCATGGACTCGGCGCGCGCCGAGCAGGTGCTGACCACCGCGCTCGATGGGGCGCAGCGCAGCGGCGCGCAGGTGGTGATCCTGGACATCACCGGCATGACCCAGATGGACAAGAGCGTCGCCGAGACCCTGGTGAACACGGCGCGGGCGCTGGGCCTTCTGGGCGCGCACGCGGTGCTGACCGGCATCCGCGCCGGGTTCGCGCAGCTGATGGTCACCTTGGGAGTGGAGCTCGGTACGCTGGTCACGCGCGGCACCCTGCAGAGCGGCATCGCCTACGCGCTCAGCCGCACCGGCGACTCGACCCGCCCGCTGCAGCCGCGGTCGCGGTGAGCCGAACTGACTTAGCAGGCGGTGGCAAAACGTAGCGAGCGGCCCGAGTTCGGGTTCGGCCGCGCGGAGCAGCCTCCCGGCTGTGAGCACGGCCGGACGCGAAATCGGGTCGCGTAGTAGTTTTGCCGCCGCCGGTTAGGGAGTGCTGGCGCAGCGGGTCGCGGGCTTGGGCTGGCAGATATCGGCCGGCAGCGGGACGTTCTTCTGCCGATCCTCGAAGAACTTGAGCACGTCGTCCACCGAGCTGGCCACCGAGTGGACGTGGTCGGCGCCCGCGCACTGCAGGTACTGGATCTTCACTCCCTCGCGGCACCACTTGGCGCTCGCCGGGTCGCTCGCCGCCGGGTAGACCGTGGTGTCGAGATCGCCGGTCACGTAGAGCATGGGCACGCTCTTGTTGATCGGCGGTCCCATGGTGACCGGATTATTGTAGTAGAGCCAGCAGCTCCACGGATCGTTCTTGTCGCCGTTGAGCAGGGTGCCGAGGAACTTCGTCGGGAACACCTGCGTCGGATCGGTGACCTGCTTGATCGGGTCCATGTAGCTGTCGTCGCAGTAGTTCTGCAGCTGGGTGAGCGCCATGGCGTCCCACGGCGGCAGCAGGGCCTGGGTGAGCGCGCTCTTATCGTAGTAGTCGCTCCACGCGTAGGCGACCGCTTCGCCCAGGTTGTAGGTCGGCGCGGCGCCGGCGAAGTTGAGGCGCGCGGTAAGCGACGCGTCGTTTGGCGGCGAGACCGCGGCGGCGGCGCGCAGGTTGTACTCGGGGGCGTAGAAGGGCTGCAGCGCGGTCACGTACTCGACCGCCTGCGCGCCCTGCGAGTGCCCCCACACATAGACATCGTTGCTGCCGGTCACCGACTCCCGACTGGCGACGTAGCGCTGGGCGGCGCGCACCGCGTCGAGCGAGGCAATCGCGGTCGGCTCCATGAGCAGGTACGGCGTGACCTGGGTGGAGGGCTGGCCGAGGCTCTTCTGGTTGAGGTAGTCCGGGAACACCGCGATGTAGCCGGCCGAGGCGGCGATGAGCGAGAAGATGGTCATCGGCGCGGTGAGGCTCGTCGCCTTCTGCGAAGGGGCGCAGCTGTCGGTATAGCCGAGCGTCGGGTGCAGAAACAGCAGGATCGGGAACTGCTTGCCGCTCGCCCGCGGCCAGGTGACCATCGCCGTCGCGTCGACCAGCTTGCCGCGGTCCTGGGTCTGGTAGCGGACCACCGCGGTCTGGACATCGTAGTCCACCGAGTGGTGCACGTTTAGCTGCGAGCCGAGGAAGGCGGCGACCTCCAGCCCCTGGATGACGAACTTGGGCTCGGGCAAAAGGTTACGCGAGTAATCCAGCACCGAGCCGACGCTGGCGGCCGGCAGCCAGGTGTAGGGAGGCTGGTTGCAGATGGCCGGGCTCTGCGCGCTCCAGGCCGGGTACGGTGGCTCTGCCAGATCGGGCGTGCCCGGCCCGCCGCCGAGATCCCCGGGAGTGTCATCGGTTGCCGAGCCGCCGCAGCCGCCAAGCGTCGCGAGCGCCAAGAGCGCAACAGGAAACAGGAAGCGTGCCATGAGTCCCCCAATCAGCGTTATAGCTGCCCGATTTTATCACTTTGTCGTCGAGGAATCACTTCTCGCGACCGCGCGCGGCCCGCTGCCAGTTAAGTACGGGTAGTACTGAAAGATGAGGGTGTAGCGCGAGTCCTGGCCGCGCGACCGCGGAGAAGGCGCGCCCGCGACCGCCGCGCCAGCTGCTCTGCAGGCCAGAGGAGGTCCGCGGCGCCACCGCGGCGATCTGCCGCGGCGTACTGGCGCTGCGGCCGACGTTCCGCCAGGCGCGCGGCGCCGGCGGCTCCGGTGGCCAGCGACAGCGACGGAGACTTGCGGAGGCTGCGCGGCCGTCGAGGCATGCCCCTTGCAAATAGCTGCGCGGCAAGAGGTACCCATGCGCCGATCGCTCCGACTCCCCATCGCCCGCGTCTCTTTGGCCGTAGCCGTACTCCTGGGGTTCGCGCCGCTGCTCGCCCACGCCGAGGAGCGGGGGCCGGACGAGCTCGGACACTTCATCGGCGTCCTGTCTGTGTTCAGCTTCTTCTTCCTCAGCGGCGTGAGCTTCGTGGTCTGGCTGCTGTGGGCCCGGCTGCGCGCCCCGGCGGTCCCGGCCAAGGCGGCGCTGCCCTACGCCGACCTGGAGACCCTCTGGTTCCCCAACAAGCGCTGACCGGCGGTCGACCCGCTGGCGCCCGGCCGTCACCGCCCGCCCCGTCGGCGCG
>DAOMZC010000183.1:0-9247 GCA_035437965.1 Pseudomonadota bacterium | reverse complement strand
GTCGACGCGCAGCTCGGGCGGGATCGGCGCCTCGGGCTCGGTGCCCGCCGGCACCAGGGCCTCGGGCTTGCTGACCGGCGCCGCCGCCTCCTCGCTGTCCCCGGCGGGCCCGCCGGTCAGGAGCGCCGGGGCGGCCAGATAGGCGGGCGGCGGCCCGCGCCCGCCCCAGAACCCCACCAGCGCCGCGGACTCTCGGCCGGCGAGCGGTCGCGGCGCGGCGTCGGCCTCGGCGCGCTCGCGGCCCCACAGCGCGTCAAACTCCGCCGCCGGAGCGGCCGCTTCGAGCCCTGTCATCACCGCCGAGATGGAAGAAGAGGAAGAGGAAGGATCCTGGTGGGGAGCGTTGCCTGTAGGTTCTAGCATTTGGTGTGCTTTTTCGCGGGTAGCAAGGGGCCCCAAGGGGCCGATCCAGGGTGTCGGGCATCAGGCAGCGGGCTTCTGACCAGCGCACGCTTGCCGGCCGCGTGTCCCGCACCACCCGGGTTGCCCGGTTGTCCGGTTACCCGTTAGGTGTGGTCCGTGAGCGAGCCAGGAAAATAGCGCGCCCGAGCCGCTTGCGCGTCGCGACGTGCCCAACGCGGAACTTCATATCACTTGTGACAGCGGCTGCAAAGTAGCTTGCGATTTCTCTGCGACTGCGGGCGGCTAGCAGTCGGTTGGCGATCGGCTCGCACTTGGGCGGCGGCTACTCCAGCGGCGCGAACACCGACAGTGGCACCGGCGAGCCGACCTTGTCCGGGGCGACCGGCGGGTGGGGAACCGGCAGCGGGCTCGGCTCGTCGGCCAGCTCGAGCAGCGGCGGCAGCCGGCGCTGCTTGCGCTCGATGCGCAGGCGCAGCGCCTGGTACGGAGCGTCGGTGGTCGCCTTGAAGGCGCGCAGCGTCGGGTGGACCTGGCCGCGGAACTGGCTCAGCGCCTCGCGCAGGCGCTGCACCTCGGCGGGGTCGGTCTTGCGGTCCAAAAGCGCCAGGGTCGGCCGCGGCAGGCGGTCGGTCTGGTACAGGGTGCGCAGCCCCGACTGGCGGCCCATCGCCGCGTCGTCCTCGTAGAGCAGCACCGCATCGGCCTTGCGCAGCGACGCCAGGCTCAGCGCCGAGGCGACATCGCGGGTCGGGGCCAGGCTGGTCTTGGGCAGGCTCAGCTCGCCCTCGAAGACGAAGTTGTCGAAGAACGCCTGGCTCTGCTCCAGCACCTCGGCGTAGGTCAGCGGGCTGCGGCGCAGATCCTGCACCGAGCTCAGGCTGGCGCTGCCCAGCACCATCAGGCGGGTCTCGGTGCCGCCGGCGGCCAAGGCGACGCTCACCGGCAGGAGCTGCGACAGCTTGGTGGCGACGAACGGCGACTCGACCAGCGCCAGGGCGATGCGCCCGCTGTCGGCGGCAAGGGCATCGTCGGTGCCGTACACGCGGGCGTTGAGGTGGTAGCGCTCGCCGAGCCGCTGATGCAGGAAGGCGGCCAGCTCGTTGCCGAGCTCGAGCTTGCGCTCCAGCTCCGCGAAGTAGACGCCCGGCAGGTAGATCGCCAGCACGCGCTCGCCGCCGGCCGCCGCGACCGGTGAGGGCGCGCCCAGCCACAGCGCCGCGGCGGCCAGCAGCACCCGCACGGCCAGCCCGAGACTCCGACCGCGCGCGGCCCTCATGGCGTCGGCTCCGACTTCGTCGCTGGCAGCCGTACCGCCGGGCGGACGGGCTGGCGCGGCCGCCGGTGCTCGCGACCCGCGGTCCGCGGCGCTGACAGTCTTCCGCGGACCGGGAGGTCGTAGATCCGACCGAGCAGCTCGATCCACTGCTGCACCTTCTCGACATACGGGGGCCGGGGGACGGCGGGGCTGGCCGCGAGCAGCTGCACATAGCGCCGGTAGGCGTCCAGGGCCTGCCGGGGCTCGCCGGTCGCGTCGTAGTAGGCGCCCAGGCCGATCAGCGCCTCGGGCAGCTGCTGCGGGTCGAGCTTGGTCAGCACCCCGCGCGCCTCCTCGGGGTGGTTGCGCAGGATCTGCAGCACCGCCAGGTTGTACTGCGCCCGCACCATGTTTCCCGGCGGTCCGCCCTGGCTGTAGAGCACCGCGGCGCGGAACAGGAAGTTGGCCCGCTCATACTCACCGCGGTTGGCGATCTCGACGGCTTTACTGGTGTAGCCGAACGCCAGCGCGTTCTGCAGCGAGCGGGCGGCGTCGCGTGACAGGCGCGGGATCGCCTGCTGGGCGATCGTCGTCCCCTGATAGAACTCGCCGCCGCGCAGGGTGATGCGCGACTGCAGGATGGAGAAGCCCCCCGGGCCGAGCAGCGAGTCCAGGGTCGGCTGGTCAAACGCCGACGCCATCTCGGCAAGCAGCTTGGAGGCGAGCTCGTCCTGTCCGGTGCCGTGCAGCACGTGCACCTGCCACAGCTTGGCCTCGGCGCGCTGCACCGGCAGCACTGCCGGCCCGGCCTTGAGCGCCGCCTGGGTGACAAACATGACCTGGTGGATGTCGGGCGTCCCGCGCGGCGCCGTCACGCTCCCCAGCGGCCCGGGCGTCGGGCTGCCGGCCTGCTCGAACAGCGCCCGCGCCGACACCAGGTTGGCCTGCGCCCGCAGCTGCTGGGTGACCTCATCGGTCCCGTCGAGCTGGCGCAGCGCCTCGACCGGCTTCTTCAGCGCCATCAGCGTCACCGCCAGCTCCTGGCGCAGCGAGGCGCGCAGGCCGACGTTGGCCCCCGCCGGGGCCGCCCCCGGCGCGGTCACCATCGCCTCGGCCTTCTGCAGCGTCTGGCGCGACTCGACCAGCTGGCCGGTCTCACGCAGGGCGCGGCCGTAGGCGCCGAGCAGCCGCGGATCGTTGGGGTTGGTGTCGACGATCGGCGTCAGCAGCTGCAGCGCCTCGGCGGCCTTGCCGGTGCCGAGCAGACCGAGCGCCAGCGCCTGCGCAGTGGCCGGGCTGCCCTGGAGCTTGTGCCCCTCCTGCAGATCGGCAAGCGCCGCGCTGCCGACTGCCCCCACCGTCGCCAGGTGCGACAGGCCGCGCCGCATGTAGGCGTGCCCGAGCTGCCCGCGCAGCGCCGTCGCCATGGGGCTCGTCGGGCTGACCAGCTGCAGCGCCGCCCGCAGCGTCGCCATCGCGTCGTCGAACTTGCCCGCCTTGACCTCCAGCTCGGAGCGCACGATGAGCGCCCGCTGCGGCTCCTCGGGCCCGTCGAGCCCCGGCACCGAAGTGCCCCCGATCTCGCCCACGGTCGCCAGCAGCGGGGCGGTGCAGCGCACGATCTCGGCCAGCGCCTTGGCCGGCTGCTGCGCCTGCTGAAGCACACTTGTGTAGTCAATGCAGATGCGCAGCGAGCTCGGCTGAGCCGCCGCCGCTCGCGCCAGCACCGCCTGCGCCGCCGCGAGGTCGGGCGGCTGCCGGCGCAGAAGGAGCCGCCCGAGCGTGGCCAGCACCTCGGGCGCCTCGCCGGCCTTCTCAAGCAGCTCGATGCCCGCCGGCACCTGGCCGTTCTCCGCCAGCGCCTCGGCGAGCAGCGCCTGCCCGCGCGGGCTGCCCGGGGTCCCCTGCAGGTAGCGGCGCAGGGTGGCCACCGCGTCGGCCGGCTTGCCGCTGCGCAAGAGCGCCGAGCCGAGCAGCAGCTGGACCTCGGCATCGCGCGGCTCCGCCGGCACCTGCCGCGTCAGATCGTTAAGCAGCGCCAGCGCCTCTGCCGCCCGCTGCTTGTCCAGGAGCAGCTTGGCCAGCAGCTTGCGCACGTACACTCCGTCGGTGCTCCCCAGCCGCTCGCTCGGGCCGATCCGGCCCACCGCGCGCTTCAGCTCGGCGATCGCCAGGTCGGAGTTGCCCGCCTCGGCCGCCAGCTCACCAACCAGCGTCATCAGCTCGGGGTTGGCCGGGATCGACCGCTGCAGCTCCTGCGCCTCGGCGAGCGCCTTCTGCGGCCGCCGCATCGCTTGCAGGGCGCGCACCACTTCGATGCGCACGCTCAGGTCCTTGGCGCCGGCGCGCACCGCCTGGATCAGCAGCGCGTACGCCGCCGCCGGCTGGCCGCGACGAATCTGGATGTCGGCAAGCGGCACAAACAGATCGGTTCGCTGCGGGTTGTCCTTGATGATCCGGCGAAACCCGGCGCTGGCGATCGCCCACGCAGTCTCGGCGGCGGTGTTATCGCCGCGCTGCACGGCCTGGATGCCGCGCTGGTAGGCCGCCTGGGCATCCTGAAGCAGCTGCCACTGCTCCTGCATCTCGCTCGCCTGCGCCACCGCCGTGCCCCAGCCGCGCTGCGGCGACCGGAAAAGGTCCAGCGTGCCGGGCAGGAGGCCGCCCGCCACCCAGAGCCCCACAAATCCGAGTCTGCTCAGCATGCTGCGCATAGGGTGGCATCATAGTAAAAACAGCGGCGTCGTCAAACCACCGACCCCGCCTGGCCGCATCAATTTGGGGTCGGGGCAGCTGCCGGGATTTTGGCAACCCCGGAGTCCGCAGCCGGCGCTCCTCACGGATCGGTTCGTTGGGCAGGTCCCTGGGCAGACCCTTGGGCGGGGGCCGGCTTGCCAGCGGGCTTTACGTCGGGTTTGGCGGGCGCGGCAGGCTTGGCAGCGGCGGCGACCGTGCCTACAGCGGGACCTGAAGCCGTCTTGACCGTCGGGGCCGCGGCACCTTGCGGAGCCGCTTTGGCGGCGCCTGCGGCAGGCGCGGCCGGCGTCGGGGGCTTGGTCGGAGCCGGCGCCGCCGGCGCGCCGCGCGGGACCCTGCTGTCGTAGTACGAGACCCCGAGCTTCTCGATCAGTTTTTTCCCTTCCGGCTTGTTCTCCAGATCGGCCATCACGCGATAAATGGTCACATACCCCGGCAGCGCCAGCCGGGCCAGGAAGTCATCGAGCTGGTGCAGGTTGAAGTGCCACAGATCGCCGATCGGCGACGGCATTCCGTGCTTGTACGTCCGCAGGATGATCGTCTTTTCATCGTGCGGCAGCGCCGCCAGGTTCTCGCGGAACTGCGCATTGTATTTGAAGAATCCTTCCGCGTTCGAGGTGTAGATGATGCGCACCGGCAGGTTCAGCGCCCGCGCCGTATCCCCGATGCTCTTGAGCGCGACGGTCCCGTTGAGATCTCCCTGCACCGCCAGAAAGCGTCCGCTTAGTACAAGCCCGCGGATGTAGCTGTAGGCGTCGGGATCGCCGAGCCAGCTCGGGTGGCGATGGCCGACGCGGATATTGGCGACGTGGAACAAGTAGGTGGCGACGCGCTCGCGGTGGCTGGCGTAGGTCTTTACCAGCTTGGCGCCGAGCTCGCGGCTCGCGGCGTTATTTACCAGGAGCTCGCCGGCGCGGTAGGAATTCTTCTGGTTGAACAGCGCCCGCAGCTCCTCTGCAGTCGCGCACTCTTTCAGGAATATCTGGTAGATGCGGTGCATGTTCACCACTTCGGAGTCGTAGTCCATAAGGACCAGGAGCTCGGAGCGCGCCGCCGCCGCCATGGTGAAGTTCTGATCGGTCGCCACGCCGATGTACACGCCGCCGAGCCCGGCGACCTTGGGGAACACCACGTCATGGCGCCACTCATTGGAGATGACGTAGCGGTCCCAGGTCGGCTCGGGCAGCTTGTCGCCCTGCGTCGCCTGCACGAGCTGGCGCTGCGCCTCGGTCAGCGGCGGCGGCACCGGCGTCGCAAGCAGCGCCGGCGGCTCCCACTTCAGGGTCTCGGCATCGGGAGTCTGCACCCTGGCCCGCGTCGCGAACTTCTCGATGAGCGCCCACGGCGCGGTGACTACTTGCGCATTGGCCGCATTGGCCGCATTGGCCGCATTCGCAGCCGGCGCCGGGGTCGGCTTGGGGGCCGCCGGCGCCGTACCCGCCGGACTGGCGGCGGGCTTGGGGGTAGCGGCGGCGGGTTCCGTTTTTGCTGCGGCGGCCGCGGGGGCAGGCTTGGGGGTCGCAGGTGCCGGCGTGACGACCGGCTTTGCCGCCGGCGCGGCGGGTAGAGGGACCGCCGGCGCGGGCTGGTTGTCCGCCTCCGCAACGGTCAGCCGGCAGAGCATGGCGGCCACGACTCCGACCATGGAAACGCTGTAGGGGGGACTCTGTCTGTGAAGATATGCACGCATGTTCGCGACACCGATCGTACCACTTTGGAATCGCACGGGTAAATACCAAGTCCGCCAATTTCTTTACTTTTTACAGGCGACCCAGAGGCCGTTTTCGGGACTTCCAAAGGGCTCCTTCGGCACTCCCAAAAAGCCTTCAAATTGAGCGTTTTCCCGACGGAAAAATCAACTCGCACGCGGAATGATTGCTGGCCCCCGGTCAAGCGGAGCCTGCGTGGTGTCATGGGAGTGTCATGAACGAAAGGAGAGGAAACAGGACACAACCGTTCCGGCTGTAGGTGGTGTAGGCGGACCGGTGGATCGGCTGACCTGGGGGCGCGGTTAAGGAGTTGACGAGCGGCGCCGAGTGTTGCTCTTATGCGCCGGCCACGACCAAGTTCCGTGGAACTTGAAGGAAAACCGAACCATGAGTCGAACCGGGAAAAATCGAATCGGGAAAAGTCGAGTCGGGAAAAGTCCATCTGGGTTGGCCGGGATTGCCAGGGTTCTCGGAGTTGTCTGGGTCGTGGGGCTTGCGGGGCTGCCGGCCAGCTGTACGGACAAGAATCCCTCCTACTGTGAGGCGCAGGGCTACTGCTCTGATGACCCGGCCAACGGCCTGCCGGATCTTGTGGGAGATCCGGAGCTCCCCGACTTGCAAGGAGTCCTTCAGGATCTGCAGGCCGGCGGCGATCTGGCCCGCGACCTCGGCGGCGGGACGACCGACATGGCGGCGCCGAGCTTCGATCCGGGGGCGGCCGGGCCGGAGAAGACGGTGAGCTTCGATCTGCAGCTAAGGCTCGCCCGCGGCACCGTCAGCCTCACCGTCATCGGCCCGACCGACGACGGCAAGGAGATCACGCTGCGCGCCGCGCCGCGCCCGCTGGTGCTCATCTCGCCCGGCTTTACCGTCGACCGCAAGCAGTATGCAAGCTACGGCACCCGCCTTGCGACGTACGGCCTGGTGGCGGTCCTGCAGAAGGTCGGCAGCGAGTTCAATCACGCTACGTACAGGGACCTGACGATCGAGCTCCTCAACTGGCTCGGGGCGCCCACCGGCAGCGATGCGGCGCGCATCAAGGGCCGCGTGGATCTCACCCGGGTCGGGCTCGCCGGTCACTCGCTGGGTGGCAAGATCAGCATCCTGGTGGCGGCGCAGGACACGCGCGTCAAGGCGCTCTTCGGCATCGATCCGGTGGACGCCAACACCCCGGCGGCGCTGCCCGAGATCGGCAAGATCAAGCTCCCCACCGGCATCCCGATGGGATTCCTCGGCGAGACGACCAGCAAGACGGGCGGCATGCCGTGCGCACCCGCCTCGGGCAACTACGAGGTCCTTTACAGCGAGGCCGCCGCCCCCGCCTTCGCCATCACCCTGGTCGACGCCGCCCACAACGACTTCGTCGACAACTTCGCCGGCTGCCCGACCTGCGGCTTCTGCCGCGGCGGCACCGCGCCCAGGGACCGCACCAACCGCCTGGCGGTCAAGTACACCGCGGCCTACTTCCTGTGGGCGCTGCAGGGCGATACGCGCGCCCGCGACTACTTCGCCGGGGCCGCCTTCCAGAAGGACATCACCGACGGCTACATCAGCCGGGTGACGAAGTAAGGGCGCGCACCACGACGCTGGCGCAGCACAGGCCGAAGTTCCCGGTGACGAAGCTGGCGGTGCCGTAGATGAGCCGCCGCTCGTCGCAGGAGTGGAACTCGTTCTTGCCGCCGGGGCAGACGCAGTGGAAGCCGGAGCCCTGGTCGTAGTGCAGCTCGACCGGCGGGCGCGGGTGCTCGGTCGAGTAGACCGCCGGGATGCCGAAGGGCCCGGCGGCGGGAAAGGCGTACTTCTGGCGGAGGATCTTGCGCACCTCCTGGGCCAGCGGATCGATGCGGGTGTCGGCGAGGTCACTGATGGCGACCGCCGTCGGGTCCAGGCGCCCCGCCGCGCCGGTCGCGCAGACTACCGGCAGCCCCAGCCGCTTGCAGGTCGAAAGCAGGTGGCACTTGGCGGTCACGTTGTCGATCGCGTCGACCACGAAGTCGGGCCCGAGGGCCAGGATCGCCGCCGCGGTGCTGGCGTCGTAGAAGCGCAGCACCGGCCGCACCTCGGCCTGCGGGTTGATGAGGCGCAGCCGCTCGGCCAGCACCTGCACCTTGGCCTTGCCCACAGTGCCCTTCATCGCCTGCAGCTGCCGGTTGGTGTTGGTCACGCACACCCGATCGAAGTCGACCAGGGTGAGGCGGCCGATGCCGCTGCGGGCCAGCGACTCGGCGGCGAACGAGCCGACGCCGCCGACCCCGACCACCATCACGTGGCTTGCGAACAGGCGCTCCATCAGGCGGTCGCCGAGCAGCCGGCCCATGCGGTCGAAGCGCCGATGCAGGCGGTAGGCGTTCTCGACCTCGGCGCCGTCGGCAAGCGCCGGGCCAGGACCAGGCTCGGCGTGAGTGGCCGGCGCGCTCCGGGCGGCGGCGCACGGCGGGCTGGCGGGCTCGGGGCCGGGGTCTTGGGTCGTTTCAGGGCTGGGCTGCATCGCGAACTCCCGGGCCCGCCTGCAGGCGGCGCCCACGCCCCCCGTGCGGGGAGCTTTATTGATTTGCCTTACTTATATGAAAAAGCCGGCGAGCGTTGGCCTCGGTCACGGTCGCCAGCTCGGTCCACGGCTGCCCGCGGTGCCGCGCCAGCGCCTGCAGCACGTCGGGCAGGAACGCCGGCTCACCGGCGGCGGGGCGGCGGGCCCACGGGGTCTGCGTCGGCGCGTCGGTCTCGACCAGCAGCCGCTCGGTCGGCACCGCCTTGACCGCCGCGTGCACCCGCCGCGCCTCCGGGTAGGTCACCGGCCCGGCGAATGAGATGTAAAGCCCGAGCCGCAGGTAGTCGGCTGCGAGCTCGGCCGAGCCGCTGTAGCTGTGCATCACCCCGCCGCGCTGGGGAACGCCGTCGCGCTTCAGGATACGCAGCGCCTGCGCGTGGGCGCGCACCACGTGCAAAACGAGCGGCAAGTCGAGCTCCCGCGCCAGGGCGAGCTGGGCCCGAAACGCCCGCTCCTGCGGCGCCAGGCGGTCCGGCGACGCCGGCTTCAGGTCCCGCCCGTCAAGGCCCAGCTCACCGATCGCGTGCGGCCGCGGCAGCGGTGGTTCCCCGTCGCCCAGCGGCTCACCGCGGGCAGCCCGCGGCTCCAGCACTCGAGGAGCGTGTTGGGGAAACC
>DAOMZC010000182.1:0-9252 GCA_035437965.1 Pseudomonadota bacterium | reverse complement strand
GGACGTGAACGCAAATTAAGCACGCCCCGCTCGTACCCAAACTGGACCATTGACGAGCATGTCATGGCGCGTGCCCTGGGTACTCACACGGCTGAGCCGTCATTATCGACCCGAAGGACGGGCGGTGGTTCATTCACTTGACGGGATCGCGGCGCTGCCCTAGTATTTGACCAGAATTTGAAATTGGTCACAGGTCACGGAAACTCATATGGCCCGCCCCCGCCTCGATGACTCGACCCGAGACAACATACTCGACGCCGTGGACCGGCTGCTCGGGCGCTACGGCTTCGGCAAGATGTCGATCGCCGATGTGGCCCGCGAGGCGGGCATCGGCAAGGGCACGGTGTACCTGTTCTTCCCCAGCAAGGAGGAACTGGTGCTATCGGCGATCGACCGCATCGCCGAACGACTGCTCGCGGAGGCGCAGACCATCGCCGACAGACCGGGGCCCGTGATCGCACGCCTGCGCCGCTGCCTGCTCACGCGGGTGCTGGCGCGCTTCGATGGCGCGCAGACGCACACGCCGAGCCTGGACGAGCTCTTGGCGGCGCTGCGCCCGGCGCTGCTGCAGCGCCGCGAGGGCCACTTCAGCCGCGAGGCGCGGCTGCTGGAGAAGCTGCTGGTCGAGGGACGGCGCCGGGGCGACCTGTCGTTTCAGGGGGCTCGCGCCACCGCCGACGCCCTGGTGACCGCGACCAACGCCCTGCTCCCCTACAGCCTCAGCCTCCGCGAACTCGGCGAGCGCCCGGTCATCGCGACCCGCGCCGCCCGCGTCATTGATCTTCTAATTGCCGGCCTGCGTGCCGGAGGACCCGCGAAAGGAGCACCCCGATGAGCTCACCCCGTCCGCCGCAGCATCGCCCCGCGCCGCAGGCGCTGCTTCCCCTGGCCCTGGCCGCACCCGCGCGCGCCGCTATCATGGGTTTACTTTTTGCCGCGAGTTGTAGCGCGTGCAACTCGCGGGACTCTGCGCCTGCACCGGTGGCCTCTACGGAGCCGGACAAGCTGTCAGCTTCTATTCCCGTTCCGGCTGTTCCCCAGATTTCGCAGTGGGAGCTGGATCCGGAAAACTCTTCGGTGGAGTTTGCTTGCAAGCACGTGCTCAGCAAGGTGCGCGGTATGTTTTCCAAGCCTTCGGGGTCCTTGATGCTGGATGAGGCCAATCCAGCCAATTCCAAAATCAATGCAACAGTTGACGTCAGCTCGATCAACACGGGCGTCGAGGAACGCGACTCCCACCTCAAGAGTCCGGACTTCTTCGATGTGGCCAAGTACCCCGCTATCACGTTCGTCTCGACGAGTGTGAGCCGAGCGAGCGCCACGTCGTATTCGGTGACGGGCAACTTGACGATGCACGGCGTGACCAAGCCGGTGACTCTGGCGGTGACGTCCTCGCCCCCGTTCAACCATGCTGGGGGCATACGCCGTGGCATCGAAGCGACCACGCTAGTGAACCGTAAGGATTTCGGGCTTCGTTGGGAGTTCCCGGGCGAGGGTGCCGGTGTCGTCGTGGGAGATAATATTCAAATCACCATCAATGCCGAGCTGGTGCTGCAACCCGACCCGAATAAGGGCGGTTAGCTCTCGACAAGCGCCGGATACGTTATCGATGCGCCACCCGCCGGCCCATTTTCTTCCATTGCGCCTGTTCCTCTTTATCGGCGTGGTCCTCCTAATGGGACCCGGGTGCAGCCGCAGGCAGGTGTCGCCCGCGGGGTCGCCGGCCGCGCGTCCGCCGTCGGACCCGCAGTTGGTGGGGCCAGTCGCGCCGCCGCCGGGAGAGCTCGGGAGCACCACCCGGGGCGAGATCGCGGGCGTGCGCTACCTCGAGCACATGACGGGCGGGGCGCGACCCGACGAGCGGGTGCCGATGATCGTCGCGCTGCATCCCATGAGTGGGGACCCCGCGGACTTGCTCCAGCTGCTCCGGGGCTACCGCCGCCGTGCCCGCCTCATCCTCCCCTACGGCCACCCGAGCGGCGGCCTGTACATCTGGTACGACTCCGTCCGCGAAGACGTCGCCGCGCCCGTGGTTACGCGGGAAGCCGATCGGCTCGCCGCCGCGCTCACCGCCCTGGCAGCCGCCCGCCCCACCGTCGGCAGCCCCCTCGTCACCGGCTTCTCGCAGGGCGGCATCCTGACCTTCGCCCTGGCGGTCACCCATCCCGAGGCGCTGGCGGCCGCCTTCCCCATCAGCGGCCTGCTCCCGCCGTCCCTTTATCCGTCGGCGGCACTCAGCTCGCGGCCGCGACCGGCGACGCTCCCGCCGGTCGCGGCCTTCCACGGCGCCTCCGACCTGGCGGTGCCGACCCGAAGCGCGCGTGCCTCGATCGCCGAGCTGCGGCGCGCCGGCTACACCGCGGAGCTGCGCGAGTACGCCGGGGTCGAGCACGACATCTCCGACGAAGAACAAGGCGAGATCTGGGAGCGGATCGGGCAGGCCGCCGACGGTCTCACAGCGCGGCCCACTCCGGGGTGGTGAAGTACGTCGTGAGGAAGTCCAGGAAGGCCCGGGTCCGCGCGGGGGCGTGGCTGCGGTGGGCGGTGACCGCGTAGACGCCGATCTCGGCCCGGCGGGCACCTTCCAGGATGAGCCGCAGCTGCCCCTGCTGCACCTCGCGCACCACCATGAACGATGGGACGACGGCGATCCCCAGGCCCGCCACCGCGGCCTCGCGCAGCACCGTCCCGTTGCCGGTGGTGAAGTTGCCGCGCGTCGGGAACGACGGGGCCCTGCGGAATCGCCACTCGGCGTCGCGCTCGACCAGGGCGTAGTGCAGGCAGTTGTGGTGGCTCAGGTCTTCGGGACGCCGCGGCTCGCCGTGCGTCGCCAGGTAGGAGGGTGCGGCGCACACCACCAGCCGATCCCGAGCCAGCCGGCGGGCGACCAGCCCGGAGTCGGCCAGGCGCCCGATGCGCACGACCACGTCGAAGCCGCCCTCGATGACGTCGATGAGCTGGTCGTCGGTGGACAGCTGAACTTCCAGGCCGGCGTGCGCCGGTAAAAACGCCGCGACGGCGCGCGCCAGGTAGAGCTGCGCGAAGGTCACCGGCGCATTGACGCGCAAGGTGCCGCGCACGGCGCCGGACCGGGCCTCGGCCGCCTCCTTTGCCGCTGCCGCCGACGCGACCAGGGCTGCGCAGTGCTCAAGGACCCGCAGACCGTCGTCGGTGACCGCCAGCGAGCGCGTCGACCGCCGCAGCAGGCGCACTCCCAGCGTCTCCTCGAGCTTGGCGATCCGCCGGCTGACCGCCGACTTGGCGATGCCAGCCTCGCGGGCAGCCGCCGAGAACGAGCTGTGGTGGACGACCCGCGCGAACAGCGCAAGCGAGGCGTAGTCGTCGAGTTCGACCATGATTGTTCTCCCTGGAGAACAGATTGGTCTCCTCGTGGAGCCTTCTCAAGAGGTTTGTGCGGCCGCAAGGTAAGAGGCAAAGGAGCACGCACCATGGACCCAGCAAACAGAACGCAGATTCGTAACGCCATCCTCGCCGGCGGCCTGGCGGCCGGCATCCTCGATGCGATCGATGCGGTCATCGCCTTCAAGGCAGTTCTGGGGTTTGACCCCGTTCCCATCTACCAGTTCGTGGCTTCCGGTCTGCTCGGTCCGAGCGCTTTCGCGGGGGGCGCGGCGACCGCGCTGCTCGGCCTCGCGGTACACTTCCTCATCGCTTTCGTCGCGGCTGCCACCTTCGTCCTGGCCAGCGTCGCCGTCCCCGCGCTGCGGAGCCGACACTTGCTGTCTGGCGCGGTCTTTGGCATCGGTGTGTACGGGGTGATGAACTACCTCGTGATCCCGCTGTCCAGAATCCCGGCGTCGCCGTTCTCGCTGCCGCTGTTCTTGAACGGCCTTATCGGGCACGCCCTCCTGGTCGGACTCCCCATCGCCTACGCGGCCAGGCATTATTTGGGGTCCGCAGCGGCCCCGCGACAGCCCAGGACTCAGGCGGTTGCCGCGGACTTCAGCGGCAGGGCCGAGCATGCGCCAAGCAGTGCCGGGTAGCTCGGCGGCGGCTGCTGAAGGGACGCGCGAGAAACCCGCGGCTCGGCAGGCGAGCTGCCACTGTTTGCCTTAGTCAGGACAGGTCGGTGCATCTTCAAGTAGAGTCGCCCCCATGCTGGCCAATGAAGCTCCAAGCACCGCTGCCGATCTGCGCGCGCGACTGAAAGCTATAGACTGGAACTTCGCCCGACGCAGCCCAAGCCACGCGGTGGACAGCATCCACCCATACCCGGCCAAGTTCATCGGCGAGCTGCCCCGTCAGTTCCTGACCACCCTGCAGCTCCCCCAAGGAGGCGCGGTCCTCGATCCCTTCTGCGGCAGCGGCACGACCTTGACCGAGAGCCAGCGCCGCGGCATTTCCTCCTTCGGGATCGACCTGAATCCGATCGCCTGCCTGATCAGCCGCGTCAAGACCGCGCCCACGCCGGACCGCTTCGAAGCTGCAGCTGCCCAGGTTGTGGCGAGCGCGCGCGACAACCGGAGTCCGCAAAAGCCGGACATTCCCAACGTCGATCACTGGTTCAAGCTCGAGGTGCAGGAGGCGGTCTCCGCTCTCATCGCGGCCATCCGCAGCCACCCGGGGCTCGCCTGCCGGGACGCCCTCTCGCTGGCTCTGTCCTCGATCTTGGTGCGGGTGTCCAATCAAGAGAGCGACACCCGCTACGCCGCCATCGACAAGCCGGTGTCGCGCTTGGAGGTCTTCGAGGCTTTTCTTGGAGCCTGCCGCAAGCTGGAGCGGGCGCTGTCGGCTCGTGACTGGCCGCTGGCACCGGCCGCGGTGCTGGAGTCGGACGCCCTCGCGGTGAGTCCGGCAGATATTCCGCTGCCTATCGGCATGGTCATCACGTCCCCTCCTTACCCGAACGCCTATGAGTACTGGCTGTATCACAAGTATCGGATGTGGTGGCTGGGGTTCGATCCGCTCTCGGTCAAGGCGCAGGAGATCGGCGCGCGCGCCCATTTTTTCAAGCGCCAGCATCATACAGAGGAAAACTTCTGGACGCAGATGCGCAAGGTCTTTGGGCTGATCGATGCGGTCCTTGTGCAGGGTGGATTCGCCTGCTTCGTCATCGGGCGCTCGATCATCCATGGGAACGTCATCAGCAACGCCGACATCCTGCAGACGCTCGCGCAGGAGCTGGGGCTTGGGCTCGTCGCGCGCATCGAGCGGGTGCTGTCGCCCCACCGCAAGTCGTTTAATCTGTCGCACGCCAATATCAAGACCGAGTCGGTGATTGTCTTTCAGAAAGGGTAGCTTTACTCCCATGGATCTTCGCTGGCACTCCTATCGCTATTATCCTTATGAGAAGGACCTCGCTCTCAGAGAGATCCAGGCCCTGCTGTCCCCCCGCAGCGTGGCGGCGGCCAGCCACGGCGTCCGGGTGGAAGGCCACGTCGATCCAGACGCCGCCGAGCGGCTTGTGTACTTCGCCCAGGCCACCGAGGAGGGGAGGGCGGTGGAGCTCCTGCAGTCGCGGCTGGAGCGGGCAAGCGGCAGCGGCGCGAGCCGCCAGGCTACCCGGTATTCAGTCCATGGGCTCCACGAATACAAAGGAAAGTTCAATCCGCAGATCGCGCGGGCGATCCTTAATATCTTTAATATCTTTAAGATCTCGCAGGCCTCCGCAGGGGCCCGGGTGCTCGACCCCTTCTGCGGCTCGGGCACCTCGCTTGTCGAGTGCGCCCACGTGGGCATCAGCGCGGTGGGCCTCGATATAAATCCGCTGGCGGTGTTTCTGGCCAACGCCAAGCTGCAGGCGCTGCGCCTTCCGGTCGCGCAGCTGCAAGAAGCCTTGACGGCGGCAGTGGCTCGCTTCAACGCGGCTACGCCTTCGCGAGACTCGACCGCCGATGAGCGCCTGCTCTACCTGCGTGACTGGTTCGAGCCGCAGATCCTCGACGGATTAGAAAGACTGCGCGCCGCGATATCCCGGGGCGACTCGCGGTGCGCGCAAGTCCTTATATCGGTGGCCAGCAATCTGCTGCGCGAGTACTCACTTCAAGATCCCAATGATCTGCGCATCCGCCGGCGGAAGACTCCCCTGCCTGAGACTGCGTTCATCGCCGCGTTCGAGCAGGCGGCCGCGCTCTTTATCACCCGGCTTGCCGGGGCGAGGAGTGTGCTTGGGACGGAACCAGCCGCCGGGCGCGCCGTGCTCGCCGATAGCCGCGACATCGGACCAGGCTGCGCCGGGCTAGAAGGCGAGCGCTTTGACTGCGCCCTTACGAGCCCGCCTTATGCGACCGCGCTGCCTTACATCGATACGCAGAGACTGAGCCTGGTCTGGCTTGGCCTGCTCGCACCGGCGGACATCCTGCGCATGGAGGCGACTCTGGTCGGCAGCCGCGAAGTGCGCGGGGAGAGCAAGAAGAACCTCCTTACCGACCTGCTGGATAACCGCAGCGCTCTGCCGGCGGCGCAGGCCGACTACTGCCAGCGGCTGCAGGCCGCCCTGTCGAGCCGCGATGGATTCCGGCGTCAGGCGGTACCGCTGCTCTTGTACCGCTACTTTGCCGCCATGGCTTCAGCCTTCAGGTCGGTGCGCGCGTGTATGAAGGACGCTGCTCCGTTCGCGCTAATCGTCGGCAGCAATCACACAGTGCTGAGCGGCCAGCGCTTCGACATCGACACGCCGCACCACCTGGCGCAGCTCGCCATCGCCTGCGGCTGGACCCATGAAGAGACGGTGCCGCTGCAGACCTATCAGCGCTATGGTTACCACATGAGCAACGCCGTGGCCTCGGAGGGCCTGCTGCTTCTGCGCGCTGCCTGAACGAGCGCTGCAGCCTCGTCAGGCAACCCACGGCGTCGTCCTGTCCGGTTTCTGCATTCAGCGAAGCAGCGCCTCCGCACCAGATTCGCCAGTGAGTGAGTGTATAAATGTCTGGTCAAGTGTCATGTTCTGTTGACACTTATGGTCGTCCGTGTAAATTGACGATTGAGCCCGACAAGACCATGACCGCCGCAACCCAGAGCCTATCGCCAGCCCGACCTTCCTTGGCCACGGTCGCCGAGCTACTGAAGCCGATTACCTGGTTCCCGCCGATGTGGGCTTTCGGCTGCGGCGTCGTGTCCGCGGCGCAGCCGGTCGCGGGCCGGTGGCCGGTCATCCTCGTCGGACTGATGCTGGCCGGGCCGCTGGTCTGCGCCTGCAGTCAGGCAGTCAATGACTGGTTTGATCGCCAGGTCGACGCCATCAATGAACCGCAGCGGCCGATTCCCTCGGGCCGCATGCCCGGTCGCTGGGGCTTGTACATCGCCGTCGCGTGGACGGGGCTGTCGCTGGCGGTGGCGACCACTCTTGGGACCTGGGGCTTTGGCGCCGCGGTGATCGGCCTTTTGCTGGCCTGGGCCTACAGCGCGCCGCCGCTGCGCCTGAAGCTGAACGGCTGGTGGGGGAACGCCGCCTGCGGCCTTTCCTATGAAGGTCTGGCCTGGATCACCGGTGCCGCGGTGATGATGCGGGGCGCGATGCCGGACCGCAGAACCCTGGTGCTGGCGCTGCTCTTCAGCATCGGTGCGCATGGCATCATGACTCTCAATGACTTCAAGGCGATGGAGGGGGATGGCCGGCTCGGCGTCCGCTCGCTGCCGGTCCAGCTTGGTGCCGACGCTGCTGCGCTGGTTGCCTGCACGCTGATGCTGCTGCCCCAGATCCTGGTGGTGGCGTTCCTGCTGAAGTGGGGCGCTTCCTGGCAGCCGCTCGCTGTAATCGGTCTCATCGTCGCGCAGGCGCTGTTGATGGTGCGCTTTTTAGCCGACCCGGTCGGGCGCGCGACCTGGTACAGCGCCGCGGGAGTGAATTTTTACGTCGCCGCCATGATGATAAGCGCGCTCGCAGTGCGGCGTCTGGCGGCGGCCTAGGCGCGAGGTCAAAGAGTCAGCGACCTGTCACGGGAGATGACCATGCAGCAGAAGAACTTTGGCTGGTTCAGCATCTTTCGCATCGGCCTTGTGCAGACCGCGCTCGGCGCAGTGGTAGTGCTGACGACGTCCACCCTGAACCGCGTCATGGTCGTCGAACTGGCGCTGCCGGCGATGCTCCCCGGCCTGCTTGTCACCTTGCACTATGCGATGCAGCTGCTGCGGCCGCGGATGGGATACGGCTCCGATCTGGGGCAGCGGCGGACTCCGTACATCCTCGGCGGCATGGCGGCGCTCGCCGCGGGCGGGACCGGAGCAGCGGGGGCGACGGCGCTCATGACCAGTCACTTTGCCCTGGGGGTGGCGCTGGCCGGGCTGTCCTTCGCGCTCATCGGCGGCGGCGTCAGCGCCTGCGGTACCTCGCTGCTGGTGCTGCTGGCCAAGCGGGTCGCTGCCGAGCGTCGGGCGGCCAGCGCCACCCTGGTGTGGATGATGATGATCGCCGGCTTCGCCGTCACCGCCACGATCGCCGGTAAGCTGCTCGATCCGTTCTCGGCCGGTCGGCTCTTGGCGGTCACCGGCGGCGTCTCGGCGGCGGCGCTGCTCGTCACGCTGGCAGCGGTCTATCGCGTTGAAGGTGCGGCGCCGCGGCTTGTTCCGCCCGTCGGGTCGGCGGCCGGAGGCGCGACCAAAGCGGCATTCCTTCTGGCCTTGCGAGAGGTCTGGGCCGAAGCGGATGCTCGGCGCTTCACGCTCTTCATCTTCATTTCGATGCTCTCGTACAGCGCCCAGGATCTGATCCTGGAGCCTTTCGCCGGCTCGCGGTTCGCCTTCACGCCGGGCCAGTCGACCCGGCTGTCGGGAGTCCAGCATGGTGGCGTGTTCGCCGGCATGCTGCTGGTGGCCGCGATGACCACGCTGTACAAGGGCCGGGCGGCTGCTTCGCTGCGCGGCTGGGTCGTCGGTGGTTGCGTCGCGTCGGCGGTTGCGATGGCGGGGCTGGTGGTCGCCGGGGTGGGCGCGCCGGGCTGGCCGCTGCGCGAGAACGTCTTCGCGCTGGGCGTCGCCAACGGAGCATTTTCGATCGCCGCGATCGGCGCCATGATGACGATGGCCAGCCAAGGACAAGGTGCGCGAGAGGGCGTGCGCATGGGGCTGTGGGGCGCCTCCCAAGCGATCGCGTTCGGCGGTGGCGGCTTTGTCGGCACCGTCCTGGCCGACCTCGCCCGGTGGTGGACTGGCTCGGCGGCCACCGGCTATGCGCTGGTCTTCGCTCTTGAAGGTATCGGGTTTGTCGCCGCGGCCTGGATCGCCCTCGGGATAGCGCTGGGCAAGCCGGTCGTCGCGGGGACGGTGACTCTCCCGATCTCGGCGGGGGTGCAT
>DAOMZC010000181.1:0-9280 GCA_035437965.1 Pseudomonadota bacterium | reverse complement strand
AGGGGGACGTGTCCGCGCCTGGTGCCGGGCAAGAATACGATCACGACCTCGGGCCGCGCGCGCACGTTCCTGCTGGCGGTGCCGAGCACCCTGGATCCGCTGGAGAAGCTGCCCCTGGTCTTCCTGTGGCACTGGCTGGGCGGCAGCGCGGACGAGTTCCTGCGCAAGGGCGAGGTGCAGACCGCCGTCGACACCCAGCGCTTCCTCGCCATCCTGCCCGAGGCCAAGAGCGACATGCTCTTCAAGTGGCCGTTCGATGTCGGGGTGAGCGCCGCTCGCCAGGAAGAGGAGTACCGCTTCTTCGATGACATGCTGGCGTGCGCCGCGGCGCAGTTCCAGATCAACAACAACTGCGTCTCCAGCGCCGGGGTGAGCGCCGGCGCGCTGTTCACCGACCAGCTGGCCGGGGCGCGCAGCCAGTACCTGGCGTCGGCGCTGTCGCTGTCCGGCGGCGTCGGCGGCGGGGTCAAGCCGTGGGGCAAGCCGGCCCACAAGCTGCCGATGATGGTGCTGTGGGGCGGGCCGACCGACTCCTGCTTCGGGGTGATCCGCTTCAACGTGATCTCCAAGACGCTGGAGAACGAGCTGACCCGCGACGGCCACTTCCTGCTCGAGTGCGTGCACAACTGCGGCCACGCCGAGCCGCCCTTCGAGTCGCCAGCGATGCTCTCCAAGTACGCCGGGCTGTGGGACTTCGTGCTCGACCACCCCTTCTGGCTGGGCGCCGGCGAGTCGCCCTACAAGACCAGCGGCCTGCCGGCGAACATGCCGTCGTTCTGCGCCATCGGGGCCGGCTCGGCGACTCCGCGCACCGGGGTCTGCCCCGACAAGCCGGGCTGCTAGGATGATTGAGATCGCCCAGATTGAAGCGGCGCGCCAGCGCACGGCCGGGGCGGTGCGGCGGACTCCGATGCTGCGGCTCGGACCGGCGCAGACGCGGCCGGGCGGCGCGGCCGAGCTCCTGCTCAAGCTCGAGAGCCTGCAGGTCACCGGATCTTTCAAGGTGCGCGGGGCGATGAACATGGTGCTGACGACGCCGGCCGAGCAGCGGCGGCGCGGCCTGGTCACCGCCAGCGGTGGCAACCACGGCCTGGGAGTCGCCTACGCCGGCCACACCACGGGCACCCCGACGACAGTCTACCTGCCGCGCAGCACCCCGCCGGCCAAGGCGGAGAAGCTGCGCGGCTGGGGCGCGACGGTGCTGTATGAAGGCGAGGTCTGGGACGACGCCAACCGGGCGGCGCTGCAGGCGGCCGAGCGTACCGGCGCCTTATATGTCCATCCGTTCGCCGATCCGCAGGTCATCGCCGGGCAGGGTACGCTCGGCCTTGAGATCGTCGAGGAAGCGCCCGAGCTCGAGGTCCTGCTGGTCGCGATCGGAGGCGGCGGACTTATAAGCGGAGTGGCGCTCGCGGCGCACGCGCGAAACCCCCGCTTGCGCATCATCGGCGTCGAGCCGGTCGGCGCGCCGACTCTGTACGAGAGCCTCAAGGCGGGTCGGGTGATCGAGCTCCCTAGCGTCCATACCGCCGCCGGCACCCTGGCCCCGCGCAAGAGCGCGCAGCTGAACCTCGATCTAATCCGCGAGCATGTGGCCGAGATCGTGCTGGTCGAAGATGAACATATGCGCGCCGCGGCGCAGTGGCTCTATAAAGAGTGCGGCGTCGCGGCCGAGCTGTCCGGTGCCGCCGCCGTCGCGGCGCTGCTTGCCGAGCGCGTCCAGGTATCACCCACCACGCGCGTCTGCGCGATCGTCTGCGGCGCCGGCAGTGACGGAGTCTGAGCGCGCCTCCTGTCCGACAGCCACCGCCGCTGCGGAGTGACTCCGCGATCCTCTTCCCACGACAAGTGTGCTCCTGATCACAGGATCGTTCCGGAACCGAGTTTGCGCGCCGCCGCTTGTCCGGCGGCTGTCCCAAAGGGTTAACCCGGCGTCCTCATTGTCGATTCAGTTTCCGTCGCTGACAGGGCTGTGCTGGGCCTCTTCCCAGGGTACAATCACGCGATGAAAAACCCTGAACTACCAGCGCGGCGATCCTCCTTAAGACCTCTTATCTCTGCTCTTGTGTGCGGACTCCTTTTGGGCGCGGCGGCGGCCACCGGGACCTCCGGCTGCAACGGCGGCACCATCGGCGGAAACAACACCGGTGATGGCGGCGGCAGCGGCGGTGACGGCGGCACCGGCGGCGGCGGCGGTGACGGCGGCCAGAGCGCCTACTGCATGGGCAACGGGCCCCCGATCGTGGTCGGCGACACCGGCGCCGCCGCCGGCCGCTGCAGCGGTGATGTGGCGGCGACCGTGTTCCGCTACGGACTCTGCACCTGCCAGGGGCTGTCTTCCGGGGCGCCGATTACGGTGGACTCCTTTGACAGCACGCGGCCGGGCGTGATGACGCTGGGCACCGGCGGCTCGGTGGGCTGCAACGCCGATGTCAACGTCAGCAACCAGCTGGCGGTCGGCGGCACCCTGCAGGCGGTCGGCGCGGTGACGGTCAGCGCGCCGATGGCGGTCGGCGTCGACGCGCTGGTGGGCATGAGCCTGGCGGGCGATCAGTCGATCACCATCGGCCGCAACGCCCAGGTCGGCGCCGACGTGCGCTGCAACGGCGCGCTGACGATCAACGGCAGCCTGACCTTCCCGGCCGGCCGGACCCTGACCGCGCCGAACCAGAAGATCGGCTCGATCGTCCGCGCTCCGGTCAGCGTAATGCCGCCGTGCGACTGCGGCGCCGGCAACACCTACGACATCGCGAGCTATGTGGAGCAGCGCCGCAGCAGCAACGACAACGCGGCGATCGGCCTCGACCCCGCGCTGCTCACCAACTTCGCCGGCGATCAGACCCTGAACCTTACCTGCGGGCGCTTCTTCCTCAACCGCATCGGCGGCAGCGGCAAGGTGAACCTGAACATCTCGGGCCGCACGGCGCTGTTTGTCGGCGGCGATGTCAACCTGACCGATGCGTTCTCGGTCACCTTGACCGCTGGCGGCGAGCTCGATCTGTTCATCAACGGTGGTCTCACGAGCTCGGCGCCGCTCAACTTCGGCAACAAGGATGCGCCGGCGCGGGTCCGCCTTTACATGGGCGGCTCGCGCAACATCAACCTGTCGGCGGGCAGCGTGCTGGGCGGCAACGTCTATGCGCCCGACTCTTCGCTCGTCACCTCGGGCGCGCTGGACGTGTACGGCTCGGTGTTCGTCCGCTCGTTCAACCCGAGCGCGGCGGTCAAGATCCACCACGACATCGCCATCCTCAACGCCTCGCAGTCGTGCGGGACGCCCGGCACCGGCGGCACTATTCCCACCTGCCAGCGCTGCCAGGACTGCGGCGGTCAGGCGTGCAAGGCCGGTCAGTGCGGCTCGTGCGTCACCGCTGAAGACTGCTGCTCACCGCTGTCGTGCAAGGGCGGCAAGTGCGTCTACGAGCTCGGCTGAGTACTCACTTATAACGACCGCCGCGGAGGGCGCGGCGGCGCTCGGCGCGACTCAGGACTGCGGCGGCGCGGCGAACAGCTCAAGCTGCGTGCCATCGCCCATGACCTCATCGAACGACAGCGGCTGCGGGAGGAGCTGCAGCACCGGCTCCGCCACCGGGCGGAGCTGTTTCTGGACATAGTGCTCGTGATCGATGGCGCTGCGCAGCTCGGCCGCCGGCTCCGGCCCGGCCTGGGTCATCACATACGAGATCTGCCGCCCCGGCCGGCCCTGCAGCTTGCGCGCCGCCGCGACGTGCGGCGGGGTCGTGCTGGTGTAGTCGCTCAGGTCCTTGCGCAGCGCCTTTCTGTAGATGAGGAGCCGGACCTCGACGCGCCCCCGGCGCAGGTCGCTCCCCACCTGCTTTAGGTAGTCGAGCACCGGCTGGTCGGTGAACAGCCGCGCGTATAGCTCCCGCTGGACCTGGCGCGCGAGCTCGGTCCAGTCGCTGCGCACCGCCTCCATGCCGGTGAACACGACGCGCTGGGTCGGGGAATCCGCGGGTCCCTCCTGCACAAGGCCGGCGTAGCGCTTGCGGGCGCCGCCCTGGCCGGTGCGCATGCGCGGCAGGAGCAGCCGCAGGTACAGCCGATCGAAGGCGAGCTCCAGCTTGCTCTGCACCTGCCAGGTCGCGGCCACGTACTCCGCCAGATCGTGGTTGAGGCGCGCCACCAGGCTGCGGCCGACCTCGCGGGCGTGCGCCTGGTCGGCGGTGCCCGACTCGACGAACAGGCTGTCGGTGTCGCCGTAGCGGACCGGGTGGCCGTAGGACTCGATGCGCGCCTTGGACCACAGGAGCAGCTCGCGGCCAAAGCTCGTGATGGCGTTGGCGATGTCGGCGTTATAAAAGCGGCAGGCCGGAGTCCCGAGCACGCCGTAGCAGGAGTTCATGAGGATCTTGATGGCGTGACTTTTTACCGGATCGCCCTCGCGCTTGGCCTGCTCGCGCCGCGGGAACAGGTCGTCGAGGAGCCGCGGCAGGATGCCCGGGGCGCGGCGGAACGCGGCACCGCTCGGGGCCTTGATCAAGGAAGCAGAGTCGGGCTCCGACTCCGGGGTCTTTACGTAGCCCACCGGATCGATCAGGAAGGTGCGCATGATGCTCGGGTACAGGCTCTTGAAGTCGAGGACCAGCATGTTGCGGTAAAGGCCGGGCGCGGGGTCGAGCACGTGGCCGCCCTGGGTCGGCTCCTCGATCTCTTCGACCTCGCCGACCGTGGGCGCGACGCGATCGAGGTGGCGCAGCTCGGACAGGTACAGGTAGTCAAACGAGGCGATGCTCGCCGCCACCCGATCGATCGGCAGGCCGGTGAGCAGGCTGCGCTCCACCGCGAGCTCGATGAGGCGCAGCTTGCCGATGATCTCGTCCACCAGGCGCGCATCGGTGAGGTTGTAGGCGCAGAAGCGCGGGCGGTCGTGCTTGAAGGCGTGCAGGATGTCCTCGGCGCGCTCGTGACCGGTCATCAGCTTGCCTTCGCCCAGGACCTTTTGCGCCACGAAGTCCAGCGAGTACTCGTCCATGCGGATGAAGGCGCCGCGCAATAGCTGAATACCGTCGAGGACGACCCGCCCGGGCAGGCTCGCCTGCGAGGTCGCCCAGCGCGAGCGCGAAGGGCGGATGCGCACCCCACCGGGGCCGCGCCCGAGCTCCAGGTTCAGGCGGTGGCCGGCAGCCAGGCGCGCCAGCACGGTGAGGTCGAAGTCGATGACGTTCCAGCCGATGAGCACATCGGGGTCGAGCGCGCGCACCCGGTCCTGGAAGCGCACCAGCAGCTCCTCTTCCGTGGCGCAGGGCGTGGCGCCCGGGGGACAAGAGTAGCCCGGCGGGGTGAGGAGCAGCACCTCGGCGGCGCCGCAGCCGTAAAGAGCGACCGACAGGAGCCGCCGGGCCTGCGGATCGGTCTCGATGTCCAGCGACAGGACCGAGAGGCGCGGGGCGCAGCTCGCCGGCTGCAGCGCCGGCCGCTCGAAGACCTGGGCGATGAGCGGGTCGGGCCGCGCCGGGCCGCTGATCGCCAGGGCGCCGCGGATGCCGCGGTCGATGAGGTAGCGCAGGGCGAACTGGACATCGGCCTCGTAGACCTGGATGTCGTGGCCGACCAGGCGCTCGCGCAGCGCCGGCGCGTCCAGGGGCGTGGGCAGCTCGACGAGGAGCACCGGCTCGCCGCGCAGGGTCCGCTTGCCGGTGGCGCTGAGCGGTCGGGCGCCGAGCGCGGCGGCGCGGTCGCGATCGCGCGCGCCGATGAAGAAGTAGGGGAGGGCCTGATCATCGCGGACGAGGAATGTGGCGCCGCTGTCCAGGCGGCCGTAAATGTGCACGACGGGCCGGCCGCTCTCGATGCGGTAGGTGGGCTGGAGGATGAAGCCGCGCGCAGGGGTCATGATGGGGTCGCCAACTGGTGCGAGTATGCTCCGTTTTGCCGGCGCGGCACGTTTGTCGCGTTCGCCTCTGACAGGCTGCCCTGTCCCCGCGCCCCAGGCCCCGTGATATGTTCGATCCTCGAGATGACCGACCCCGCCTTCTATTTACGCACCGGCCCTACCTCGTTCACCCCAACGTCCGCCACCGCCGGCCCCTGGGACCCGCGGCTGCAGCACGGAGGCCCGGTCGCGGCCCTCGTTCTTCACGCCATCCAGGCGGCGATCCCGCACCCGCGCATCGCCCACTTCGCGCTGGAGTTTCTCGGCCCGGTTCCGCTCTTGCCGATGCAGGTGACGACGGAGGTACTGCGGCCGGGAAAGAAGATCCAGCTGTGCGCGGCCACCGTCTCGATCGGCGAGCGCCCGGCGCTGCGCGCGACGGCGTGGCAGGCGGCGACCGGACCGGGGCGCAGCCCGGCGATAAACCTTGCCGAGCCGCCGCCGCCGCGGTCGGCCGTCGCGAACACCGAGCTATTCAAGAGCGTGCCGCGGTTTGGCTACGGCGAGGCGCTAGAGTGGCGGTTCACCTCCGGCAGCTTCGACTCGCTGGGTCCGGCCACGGTCTGGACCCGCCTGCGCGCGGCGCTGATCGCCGACGAGCCGGTGAGCCCGCTCATCCACGCCTTCTTGATGGTCGACTCGGCCAACGGCATCAGCGCCGAGCTCGACCCGGGGCAGTTTCTGTTTGTGCCGGTGAACCTGACCGTCTCGATCGCCCGCTTGCCCGAGGGCGAGTGGCTCGGGATGAGCGCCCGCACCGAGATCGCGAGCGTTGGCGTCGGCACCACCCACGCCCGGCTCTTTGACGACCGCGGCTACTTCGGCCAGGCCATGCAGACGCTGTTTGTCGAGCCGCGGGCGCAGCCCAAGTAGGCCGCCATGCCGCGCTCATCGCGGCTAGAGACGCGACGGTGCGGACTATAGTAAAATCGAGCGCAGGAGGGCTCATGAAAATCCGCAGTCTGCTCTGGCTCAGTGCGTTCACCATTTTTGTCGGTTGCAGCGGGACCAACGTCGGCAACAGCTGCACCGCTGACGATCAGTGCGGCACCTTCAAGTGTCTGCGCGACCAGCGCGTCACCACGAACAACGCCTGCGCCGACATCCCCGTTCCGAATGGCAACTGCAGCCCGCCGTGCCGGACCCACGCCGACTGCACCAAGTACGGCTCCACCCTCAAGTGCGCGCTCAGCCAGACCGATGTCGTCTGTAACCCCACCGGGATCTGCCTGGACGACTACAAGATCACCTGCAACCCCGGACCCTGCCGCGAAGCGCCTGCCAATTAAGCGCCACACCGACCTTCGCAGAGCACCTGGCACGACGAACCAACTTCCAAGAGGCCGCTGAGCACTCGTTACCTTCATCCATGGACGCTAACCCCGCTCGCTACTTGACGATTGACTGGCTTTTGTCGGTCTCCTTGTTCGGGTTATGGCCCCCGCCGCTTCGTGGTAAGCTGCGCGCAGCGCGCCGGAGTGACGGCGCAAGACAGAGAGCTCCTACAGCCATGCCATCCCTCCGCCTGATCGCGCTGAAAGTCTCGCCGTGGTCCGAGCGCGCCAAGTGGGCGCTCGATCATCACCGGCTCTCCTATAAGAACATCGAGCACGCGCCCTTTATCGGCGAGCGGCGGCTGCGGCGCCTCGTGGGACCGGGCAAGCCGCGCGCCACCGTGCCGGTCCTGCTCACCGGAGATCAGGTCCTTGGCGACTCGTGGGACATCGCCTGCTACGCCGATCGCGAGGGCGCCGGGACCCGGCTGATTCCGCCAGAGCGTGAGGCCGAGGTCCGCAAGTGGAACGACCTTGCCGATGCGACCATGACCGCCGGGCGGGCGCTGGTTGCCGCGGGGCTTTTGGCGAGTCCCGCGGCGATCGATGAGGGGCTGCCGCCGCAGGTGCCGGGCTGGCTGCGGCCCCTCCTGCGTCCCATCGGGACTTACGGGGTGAAGTGGTTCGCGCGCAAGTACGGACTGCAAAGCATGGACGCCGCCGCGCAGCGCGCGAAGCTGCGGTCCACGCTGGAGGTCCTGCGCGCGGCTGTGACCGCGGAGCGTCCCTATCTGCTCGGCTCCTTTTCCTACGCAGACATAGTCATGGCGACCTGCCTGCAAGGAGTGCTGCCGGTCTCCGATCACTACATCGAGCTCGGACCGGCGACCCGCCAGGTGTGGACCAGCACCGAGCTGGCGGCAGAGTTTTCCGATGTCCTGGCCTGGCGCGATCGGCTGTACGCCCAGCACCGGCGCTGACGCCGCGGCGCGCCGGTCGCGCCACGGCTCCACCGGCTTCCGGCTGGAGCCGTGATACATTTTCATCCCAGGAGCCCCAATGAGCACCAACGTCAGCGACTACGTAACCCTGGTCGAGATCCTCGAGCTGACCCGTCCTTATGCCGAGGTCGAGCCCATTATTCACAGCACCGTCCGGCGGCTGGAGGCCGAGGGCGTGCGCGCCCTGCGCTCGATGCAGTTTTACACCAACGAGGCCAAGACCGAGCTCGGCGCGATCATCACGTTCGCGAGCGCCGCCGAGCTCCTGAGTCACGTCAAGATGATCTCCGACTGGGAGGAGTTTCGCCGCTTCGCCAGCATGATCAAGCTCGTCGACATGCGCGTGCACGGCCGCCTCACCCCGGAAGTCGAGGCTTGGATACGGCAGTTCAACGGACCGCTGAAGAAGCTCGAGCACCCGGTGGTCGGCTTCGTACGCTGAGTAATCCGCAGCAAAGCTGAAGCCAGTGATCTCAACTTAGGAGTGGGTGGCACCGGAGGCGGGGCCCCCGACGCGCAGCGGCGGGGTGCCGCAGGTGACAGGACCCGCTCCGGTTCGTATTCAGTTTGGCGTAGTTGAGATCCCGACTAGCCGGCCGCCGGTTGGCAGGCTAGTAGGACAGCTAGGAGCGGACCGTCGGCCGGAACGCCGACTGGATGAGCTCCGGCTTGAACGCGCTGCCGCCCTCGCCGACAGTGCCCTCGGTGGCGAAGCGGTACAGGGCGGCGGCGAAGATGCCCGACAGGGTGGCGCGCAGCAGGCTCAGCCCGAGGACCCACATCAGCAGCAGGCCGACCACCGGCAGGGTGGCGATCGGCGAGTTGAACACGCCCGCGGTAAGCCATATGCCGCCGGCGAACAGCAGCACGGACAGAAGGAGCAGCCAGTTGAAGACCAGGCCGATGCCGGCGCCGGCGACCACCTGCTCGCCCCAGCTCTTCTTCAACAGCGCCATGCTGCGCGAGATCGCGTCCACCGGCCCGAGCTCCTCGCTGACCAGCACCGGGACGACCAGGAACGTCGCGATGCTCCAGGCGGCGCCGATCAGCGAGACGATGATGCGGCCGATAAAGCCGGCCCGCTCGGCCAGCGACCGCAGCACCATGCCCAC
>DAOMZC010000180.1:0-9318 GCA_035437965.1 Pseudomonadota bacterium | reverse complement strand
GCACCCGGTGGTGCATGAGCAGGTGCTGGGCGGCGCGGGTGTCCTCGGCCGCCAGCACCGGGACGCTGCCGAGCACGCGTAGCGCCCGCAGGGTGATGTCCTCGAGGTTGCCGATCGGCGTACCGACCACGTAGAGGCGCCCGCTCCCCGCCAGGCGCCGCGCCGCGGGCTCACCGGCCGGGACATCGTCGAGGTCGGTCGCGCGTAGGCCCATGGCAGAGTCCTACCTGATTCCACGCCCGGAGGGCAGCGGAATCGCCCGCGCTTCGCCCGATCTCGCGCTGCTGCCCCGCGCTACTGCTTCGAAAAGCTCGGGCAGAGCTTGCCGGTGCGCGCCGCCTTGGCGTAGCGGCCGTGCGGCTTGGGCAGCTCTTTGATCGCGCCCAGGGTCGCCACCAGGCTGCCGTCGAACAAGCTGTTGCCCGAGGCCTCGACGACCTTGAAGCTCACGAGCTTGCCGTCATCGTCGATGGTCAGGCACGCCGCCGCCTGCAGCTTGAGCAGGTCGCCGGGCGTGAGCAGGGTCGGCACCGTCCAGCGCTCGATGACCGCCGCCATGATCTCGCGGATGTACGGGTCGCCCGAGGCCTCGGCGGCGGTCCCGCCGCGGGTGCCGGTCGGATCGCCCTCCTCTGCCGCCTCCTTGGTCAGGCGGTCGTCCTCGTCGGCGCGCAGGTTCTTGACGCGGTCGGCGAGCTTGCTGAGGTCATCGACCCGCTTGGTCTCTTCCTTCTTGGTCGGCTTGTCGGGGTCCTGGGCGAGCTTGAGGGTCTTTGGCTTCTCGACCGTCTTCTGCGGCGCCTGCACGTGCGGCAGGAACGACAGGTCGCGCTTCTTGCCGAACCGGACGAGCTTGGCGTCGACGAAGACCTCGACGTCCTTGCGGCCCTTGTGGGAGTCGTGGTGGCTCATCCACCACAGCACCAGCAGGCCGCCGCCGTTTATCAGCAGCACCAGGCACAGCCCGGCGATGAAGCTGTTGCGATCCAGGCCGCGATCCAGGCGCGTCGAGCCCGGCACCGGCGCCTCGGCGCGCGCCGGCGTGGGCCCGGTCGACGCCGGAGCCGCCTTGGGTCCACCTGCGGAGGTCGGCGCGGCCATGCTAGGGCGTCGCCTCTTCCTTGGTCGCCAGCGGATCGGTGATAAGCCCGAGCTTCTCCCCGCCCGCCTTGGACGCCACCGACATCACCGCGATCACGTCCTGGTAGCGCAGGTTGCCGTCGGCGTGGATGTAGATCTCGTGCTCGGTCTGGAGCTTCTCGTTGGTCTTGAGCTTGAGCTCGAGCTCGGCGAAACGGACGGGGTTTTTGCCCAGGTAGACCAGCGCGTCCTTGGGGAACGACTCGGGGATGGTGAGGATCAGCTTACTCTCCTCGCTGTCGATGGACTGCGTCTCCCCCTTGGGCAGCGTGACCGGCACACCGCTTGTAGCGATCGGCGCCGCGACCATGAAGATAATCAGCAGCACCAGCATGACGTCGACGAGCGGCGTCACGTTGATCTCCGAGAGCATGCCCCCGCTGTCGCGAGGTCCAGACATCGCCATGAGCCGCAGTATACGCGGCCCGCGCCCGCCTGGCTACGCCGCCCGGAAGCTCGGGAAACCGCCGGGAAGTGACGAAGCGGCGGCGGGCAGGTAGGATGTCGTGATGGCGCGTCGACTAGCTGTGGGCCTTTTGTCGCTGTTCGTGGTGCTCGCGGGGCTTACAGCTTTCGAAAAGTGGCCGGAAACCGGCTGGGCACGCCCCGGAGGCGGCCAGAACTACCGCGCCCCGAGCTACTCGCCGCCGGCGCGCAGCTACTCGCCCCCGCCCCGCAGCTACTCGCCGCCGCCGCGCAGCTCGCCGTCGCACAACTACGCGCCGGGGCCGAGCTATCCGGCGAGCCGCTCGTACGACCGCGGCCCCAGCACGGTCTACGTGCCGACCGGGGGGGGATACAGCTCAGGCAGCGACGGCTTTGGCAGCGCGCTGGTGGTGGGCTTCTTCATCCTGGCGGTCATCATCATCATCATCTGGCTGCGCGCGCGCGGCCGGCAGCCGGAGCGGGGGACGATCGCCGTCGACCGCGAGCTGCAGGACCAGGGCCTGGCGACGCTCCGGGCCAACGATCCGGGCTTCGATCCGGCGCAGTTCGTCGCGCGCACCAAGTCGGTGGTCGCCAAGGTCAACGAGGCGTGGCTAAAGGGCGACATGGGGCCGGCGCGGCGGGTGATCTCCGACGGCGTGTACGTGCGCTTCACCACGCAGCTGGAGCTGCTCAAGGCCGACGGGCTGCGTAACCTCATGGTCGACTGGCGGGTGGTAGCGGCAGAGCTTTTGGGGGCGGACGCGGACGCGCTGTGGGACACCGTGCACGTCAAGATCGTCGGCGAGGCGCGCGACGCCGATGTCCCGCTGGGCCTCGCCGAGGCGGCGGCGGAGAAGAAGGCGCGCGGGGCGGAGCTCGCCCAGTATCAGGAGGTCTGGTCGTTCGTGCGCCGGCGCGGCAAGCGCAGCAAGCAGGGGGTGCCGGCGCTGGAGGGGCACTGCCCGAGCTGCGGCGCCGACCTGCCGCTGTCGGAGGTGGTCAAGTGCGAGTACTGCCAGGCGCTCATCAACTCGGGCGAGCATGACTGGGTGCTGGCGGAGATCACGCAGCCGGAAGAGTGGCGGGCGGCGCCGGCGGTGGGTCAGCTGCCGGGCCTGGAGGAGCTGCGGGCGCGCGACCCGAGCGTGAGCCGGCAGGAGCTGGAGGACCGCGGCTCGGTCGTCTTCTGGAAGTGGATCGAGGCGCGCAGCAGCGGCAACAAGGACAAGCTGGCGCGGTTCTGCATCCGGCCGCCGAGCGACCCAGCGGTCGCCGCGGAGCTCGACCTGGAGGCGGCGCGGCTGCGCCAGGTGGCCGTTGGCAGCGCCGAGCTGGCGGTGGTCGAGACCCAGGACGAGCTGGACCTGGCGATCGTGGAGATCCGCTGGAGCGCCAGCGTCAACGGGGCAGAGCCCAACACCTTCCAGAACGCGTTTGTGCTCGGGCGCCACAGCGAGGCGCGGAGCAAGCGCGGTCTGTCCTCGCTCGACTGCCCGGTGTGCGGCGGGCAGCTGGCCAAGTCGGACGAGACGACGTGCCCCTACTGCAGCTCGACGCTGGGCGGCGGCAAGCACGAGTGGGCGCTGCTGAGCGTGATGCGCGCGGAGCTCCCCCGGGGGGGCGAGGAAGAGTCGTAGAGCGCTCCCGGGGGCCAGCGCCCGGCGAAGGCGGGAAACCGCTGCGCCGGGCGCTGCAACTTTCAGGACGTCGTGCTTAGAAGAAAATCGGGTTGGAGACGGCGAACGGGCGGCGGCCGGGGTGCAGGGGGGCGAGGTCGGTGGTGGAGGTGGCGTTGAAGATCACCCAGTGGGGGCCGGGGTGCCCGGTAGGGGGCGTGACGGGAACGGTGAGCTCGTAGCGGCGGCCCTGGGGGGTGACCGACTCCTGGAGCTCCTTGGTGGCCACGGTCTCACCGTCGACGATGATCTCCACGCGCTTGGCGCTGAGCCACTTGGGGGACTGGACGACGAGCTGGAAGGTCTGCGGGCCGCTGGCGGCGGGGATGGTGCCGCCGGGGCGCACGCCGCCGGGGCCGGTCACCGTCAGGTACAGACCGCCGCTGACGACGGCGTCGCCCGAGCGCAGGACGTCGCGAACCTTGTCGGCGCTGAGCTGGGTCGGATCATCGTGGCCAAAGCGCAGGCAGGTGCGGGGGTAGCCGACGGGCGAGCTGCGGTAGCGGTGGGAGTCCGAGCTGCCGACCGCCCAGACCTTTTTGCCGTGGTTGAGGATGGAAAACCAGTCGGCGACCGACTTGCTGCGATTTTCGTCGAGATCACCGTCGTTGAAGACCTCGATGGCGCCAAACTCGTCGCTCCATAGCTCGGGGTCGCCGGTGGCGGTGCTGCGGTCGAAGCCGGCGGCCTCGAAGTAGCCCTGGAAGGTGGAGCTGCGGGGGTGGTTGATGATGAGGACGGGGCGCTCGGGGAGCTCGGCGATGTTGTGGAAGACCTCGGTGGGCTTCTTGCCGATCCAGGGGACGGCGCCGTTGTTGACCTGCTCGGGGCGAGGCTGCATCGGGATGATGCCGAAGTGGCCCCAGGCGAAGGTGGTGAACTCCTCGGAGGGCATGCCGAAGGCGAAGGCGGTCATGCCGAGCTTCTGGACGATCGGCTGGAAGTCGATGATCCACTCGTGCTCGCTGGAGATTGGAATCTCCAGGCCGTCGGCGATGGCGCTCTTGACCTTGGCCTCGACAGGGTCGCTGGAGTCGGCGGAGTAGAACGAGTGGATGTGGAAGTCGGCGCACATGACGCCGCTGCTGTCGACGCTGTGGGCGAGGGCGGCGCGGACCTCGGTGGTCTTGCCGGCCTCGATGGTGACGGTCTGGTCGACGAGCTCCCACTCGTAGCCGCGGCTGACCACGACGCGGTGGGAGCCGGCGGGGACGCGCAGCTGCGCCTCGCCCTGGAGGGCGAACTCGTTGAGCAGGCGACCGTTGCCCTCGCTGCGCACGCCGAAGGCGGCGGGCGGGTTGGCGGTGCCGGCGGCGGGGATCACCTGGACGCGCACCGGGAGGGGGGCCATGGTGGCGGCGTCCTGGGCGTGGACGACCAGGGTGCCGAACGCGCCGAGGGTCAGCTGCACGTTGTCTTGGGCGGCGGCGACCTTCTGGGCGGCGGGGGTGGCAAAGCCGGCCTGGGTCGGGGTGAGCTCGACCTCGGCGCTGGGGGCGTGCAGGAGGTACTCGCCGCTGGCGTTGGTGCTGACCCGGGTGAGGTAGGCGCCGTCGGCGGTGGTCGCGTGGACCTGGGCGTCGGCGACGGGGGTGCCGTCGGGCAGCTTGACGGTGCCGCGGACGGTGCGCCAGGCGGGCTGGCCGGTGGCCTGGCGCAGCGACTCGGCCACCGCGTCCAGGCTCGGGCCGACGGTCAGCTCGACGTAGTCCAGAGCCTTGGTCTCGCAGGCAGAAAGGGCCAGTCCGTCGCCGCGGAACAGGGCGAAGCCGGAGGTGTCGATGAGGTAGTTGAGCACGCCGTTGCGGAAGCGCAGGGCGAAGCTGGCGGGGCCGTTGTCAAAGCCCACCCACGGCAGCTCGCCCGAGGGGCTGGCGTAGCCGAGCCGCGGCGCGAACAGCTGGCTGCGGCTGGAGTGGAACGTGCCCATGAACTGCACCGTCGACAGATCCCGCTTGTCGGCAGTGGGGTTGATGAGCGAGAGGCGCACCTGTACGCGGCTCTCGCCGGGGGCCAGCGAGTAGTCCAGGGCGGCGGGGAAGTCGTACTGCTCGGGGGCGAGGACCGTGAAGCTGTCGAGGAACGGGATGTTGCGCAGGGCGCCGCTTACCCGGACCACGGCGGGCTGACCGTCGGAGCCGTCGTTAAGGATGGTCACCGACTCGGCCGCCACCGCCTGCAGGCCGAGGGTCAAGAGGGTCTCGCCGTACTGCGAGGTGCCGGTCGGGCGACCGTTGGCGTCCACAAGCTCCAGGGCGAGGAGGTCGCCGCCGTAGGGCATGTAGCCGTCGGACTCGCCGGGCGCTTCGATGTAGGCGGCGATCTTGTCGTTGATCAGCACCACGTCGCCCAGGCGCACCTTCTGCCGGGCCTCGGGCCCCTGGACGATCCAGTCGGGGGTGGTGATCCGCGCCGCCCGCGCCTGGCCCGCCGCCTTGGCCCCGAGGGGGTCGCGGTGGCCGTCGCGGCTGCCGGTGGTAAAGCGCGTCTTGGGCGACACGCCGGCGGCGGCGCACGGCCCCTCCGGCAGCGGGTCGGGCGGCGGCATCATCGTGTCGGGCGGCTTGGTCGTGCAGCTCATAAGGAAAAGGACGAGCGCCGAGGAGCCGGCCAGCCGGCGGGCGAGACGACACCCGCCCAGAGAGCTGCGGCCTGCGAGAGAGAATCTTCGGTCTGACATGCGGCCTCCGCTGGAGCGTGGGAAACCGCAGAATTTGACAATAGAGTTGGGAACAAAGCTACGCGAAAGACGCGGGCGCCCGCGGCTGCCGCGCCTAGTCGCAGCGCTCGACGAAGAACAGGTGCGCGGCGTGGCCGCCGAGGAACACCGGCAGCCCCTGGACGCGCAGGTGCTCGGCGGTGAACACGGGGGCGACGTCGTCGCGCAGGACGTCGCGGAAGCGCCAGCGGGTGCCGTCCGGCAGCGGCGGCAGCATCAGCCGGGCGCTCGCCTGCGCGTGGCCGAGGTTTACCACCACCACGCGCAGCGCGTCGGCCAGGCTCCAGGCGTGGCTGATGAGCCCCTCGTGGCTGCGATCGGCGCCGAGGTACGAGCGGCTGGCCAGCACGAAGTACGTCCCGTCGTGCAGAACGGGGTCGCGCTGCGCCTGCAGGAGGCGGCCGTAGAACTCGCGCAGCCCCGGGTGCGGCTCCTCGACGGGCAGCCGGCCGAGCTGGACCGGGAGCTTGACCGCCCTCCCCTCCGCCTGGCCTTCGTGAAGCAGCCGGGCCCCGGGCAGCGTCAGGGCCAGCACCGCCGCCGGCTGCGACTTGGGGACGCCCAGGGCGGTGACGGCGCGCGGCTCGTCGTGGTTCTCGATGAAGCGCAGCGAGCGGTGCTGGAAGCCGAGGTCGGCCAGCAGGTGGTCGCGGGCGCCGGGCAGGTCGGCGTGGCACAGGCGGTCGTAGAGCCGCTTGTCGTAGGTGAAGTCGAAGCCCTGGGCCTGCAGCTCCGCCTCCATGTCCCAGTACACCTCGGCGAGGAAGATGAAGTCCGGGCGCTGGCGGCGAGTCGCGGCGATGACCTCGGGCCACAGCTCGGTGGACAGGCCGCCTGCCGCAGTCTGCTCGACCGGCGTGCCCGGGCAGCCCGCGTGCCCCGGCCGCAGCGCCGACCAGGTCTGCGCGAAGACACGCTGCACGAGCAGCATCGCCATGTCGCAGCGCACGCCGTCGCACAGCTCGGTCAGGCGGCTCAGCGTCCGGGTGAGCAGGTCCCTGTACGTCGGCGACTGCGCGTCCAGCTGCGCCGTATCGGTCCACGCCGGGAAGTAGGGATCGCGGCCGTGGGCGAAGATCTGGCCGGTCGGGCGGTGGCGGAAAAAGAGCTCGGGCCGCTGTTGCAGCTGCGCCTCGCTGCCGCGGACCAGGGCGTCGGGATGGGCGGTCAGCCAGGGGTGATCGATGGCGACGTGGTTGGGGACAAGGTCGAGGATCAGGCCCACGCCGTGCGCGGCCAGCCGGTCGCGCAGCGCGCGCAGCGCCGTCTCACCGCCGAGCTCGGGAGCGACCTCGTAGCGGTGGATCGCGTAGGGCGAGCCGACGACATCGGCCGCCGCCACATCGGGCAGCGCCCGCCGGTACTCGTGCTGGAGGTCGGGGTGGTGCAGGGCCTGCTGGCGCCCCGCCGGGCTGCGCTCCCACACGCCCATGAGCCACACGGCGTCGGCGCCGGTGCTCACCAGCTCAGAAAGCGCCGCCTCGGGCAGCTCCCCGAGGGTGAGCGCGCAGCCGAGGCGCCGCTGCCAGCCGTGCAGCCACACCCAGGCGTTGACCTCGTAGAGCAGCGGACAGGCGCGCAGCCGCGGCGGCCGGCGAGGTGCCTGGCCAGGCGCCTGCTGAGACGACTGTTGAGACGGCGCGGGCTTCATGGCGGTCCTCCGGCGGCGAAAAGCGGGCCGCGCCCGATCATCGTATCGCAGCGTCGCTGCCGTCGGATAAAATGATGGCGGGGAGCGGCGCGCCGGCCCAGCCGCGGGCTGCCCCCCGGGGGAGAAGCCATGGCGGCCATCGATCTGCTACTGCACAGCAAGAAGGACTCCGAGCGGCTGCACCAGCTGGTGCTCGCGGCGCTGCTCGGGCGCACCCACCTGCTCTCGCGCCTGGTGCCGCTCGGCGGGGCGGCCCGCCTCGACCGCGCCAACCTGCTGTGGGAGCCCGAGGGCAAGACGTTCGACCTGGGGATGCCGATTATCGGCAGCGAGCCCGCGGGCCGGGTCGGCCGGGTCCTCATCGAGCTGCGCGTCGACGCGGCGCTCGACGAAGATCAGCTGGAAAAGCAGCTCAACCCGCGGCTGTTCCATGCCGGCGATCAGCTGCTCTACCTGCTGCTCGGGTACAGCGAGATCACGCTGCACCGCGGCATGCTCGCCCAGGTGCTGACCCGCATCGCCCGCCGCGACCGCGCCCCGGATCTGCGCGGCCGGGTCAGCGTGCGCGGGGCCAGCGACCTCATCCCGCTGCTCGCCGATCCCGAGCTCTTGCCCGACGGTCCGGACCGGCGCGACGCCCGCGATCTGCTGGCCGCCTACCGCGACCTGCTGGGCGATCTGCACAGCCGCACCACCCGCTTCGCCGAGCAGCCGCCCGGCCAGTGGACGGAGGGAGATTTCTACGGCCTGTTTTCCCGCTGCCGGGCCGCGCGCCTGGCCAGCATGGCCGACGCGGTGATCGGCAGGGTTGCCGGCGCCGAGGCCGGCGTGGTCGGCTGTCAGTGGCTGCCCATCGCCATCCCCGGCGGCGAGCTGATGCTGCAGTTTGAGGACGACCGGCTGTGCGTCAAGCTCCGCCCGACGCAGGAGAGCCAGCGCAAGCGGGTGCGTGATCAGGTGGACGCGGCGCTCCACGGTCTCGGGGTGGCGCCGGAGGCAGCGGCCCCTGGGTGCCTGGTCGCCGCGCCGCGCAAGCTGGGCTCGATCATGACGGTGGCCTACGCGGACGGCCTGCTCGCCGACCTGAGCGGCGATCTGGCCGCCCTGGGCAAGGCGCTCACCGCAGTCGAGCAGACCGTACGGACGGCCGCGCAAGCCCTGGGCGGCCCCGGCTGACGCAAGCGCGCCCGGCCCGGAGTCATGCGAACGTCGATGAAGCCGGGGCCCGCCCTCAGCCCGGCCGGCGCAGACCTTCCTCGACGCCCTTGAGCGTGGGCAGGAGCTGACGCAGCGCCGCCAGATCGGCGCTGTAGCCGGTGGCGCGCAGCCACTCGTACATCCGGGCCAGGTCGCGATCAAAGGGCGCGATGAGCGGCGGCGGCAGCGGCAGCACCCCCGGGCGCTTGCCGCTCACCCGCTGCTGCGCCGCCCGCAGCTCGGCCAGCGACACCTCATCGCTGGCGAGCTCGATCGCCTGCCCGATGAAGCGCTGCGGGTCGGCCAGCACCAGCGCGACAAAAGCGCCCACGTCATCGACGGCGAGCACCTGCAGCTTGCGCCCGCCGCGCAGCGCCCACGCCAGCGCTCCCCAGGCCACCTTGCCCGCGCCCCCGCCGGCGGTCAGGTTGTCCAGGAGGACGGCCGGGCGCAGGCTCGTCGCCGGCACGCCGCGGCGCGGACGCGGCGGCCTCCTGTGGGAGGCG
>DAOMZC010000179.1:0-9319 GCA_035437965.1 Pseudomonadota bacterium | reverse complement strand
GTAGACCGCGACCGCGTAGTACAGCGCCCAGCGCAGCCGCTCACCGCGCCCGCGCAGCCACCACTCGGTCAGCGCCTCCAGCCCCGCCCACCCAAGCGCCGCCCCGAGATCCGCGGCCAAGAGCGCCGGCACCGCGAGCGGCGACGCGAACACTCCCTTGTTCCCATCGAGCCCGCGCAGAAGGAGGATCACCGCCTTGGCGAGCCAGAGCACGCCGAGCAGCGCGATGCTGCGCCGCACCCAGCCGGGCAGCGCGCCGCTGGCGATTACAACACCTCTTGGGTCGCGGCCCCGGCCCGGTCGAGCAGGTCGCGGTACCAGGCGTACGCCTGCTCGGTGCGCTCGCGCAGACCCTGGGTCCCCCACACGATCGACAGCGTCCTGTTTGTCCCCTCGTGCGTCTTGGTCCGCTGCGCGTCCTTGACCGCGTTGGCGCACGGCCCACCGGCATCGCCCAGGCAGAGCAGGCCCTGCAGCTCGATGCTCTGGCCGGCGGCGTTGAACACATAGCTCTGCCCCGGCTCGGCGACCGCGATGCGCAAGGGGAGCTGGGCGCGCTCCAGATCGATGACGCTGATCGGCAGCCCACTGTGCAGCGAGACCGCGTTGCACACGTCCACCGCGACGTTGATGCTGGACAGGGTTCCTTCGCTGGCGGCCTTTATCAGATACTCCGCGGCGGGCTTGCCGCGCCCGGTCGGCTTGTAGCCGCCGTGCCGCAAGAGGTCGCGGATCTCCGCCCGCACCGCATCGTCCGAGCGCAGCGGCGCCGCCGCCTCCAGCGACAGCAGCTTGAGCAGCCACGGCGGGGCGGGCAGCTGACCGAGCGTGGTGGGGAAGTTGGTGATGAAGCCGCGCGCCAGAAGGAGCGGGTGGGGAGCGACGGTAATCTCGATGGCCGACATGGGCGGCGACTATAGCAGCGCCGCGCGCCCGTTCAATACTCGTTCGCGCCCTCTCACGCCCTCTGGGCTTCGGCTTCCTCATCGGCGTCAAAGTCGTCCGAGCGCAGCGGCGGGGCGAGCAGCGTCGGCAGCACGACCAGCACCACCGCCACCGCCATCGCCTCGCCGAGCACCGCCGCCCAGCCGAAGCTGCGCAGCGCCCCCGACTGCGCGATGAGCAGCGACGCGTAGCCGACCACCGTGGTCAGCGAGCACAGAAAGATCGCGCCGCCCATGCGCGCGCACGCCCTGCGCGCATTCACCCCAAAGGCGTCCATCGCCCCGATCAGGTTCACCACGTAGTCGGCGCCGACCCCGATGGTGATCGGCACCGCGGCGAAGTTCAGCATGTTGAGCTGCACGCCGAGCGCCAGCATCACCGCCTGGGCCGCGATCGCGACCGCCGCCACCGTCGCCACCACCAGCGGAATCCGCAGCGGCCGGCGGCGGAAGAACGGCACCAGCACCAGCGCCACCAGCAGGCACACCGACACCACGACCTGCGGCGCCTCGTCGCGCACAAGGCGGATGATCTCGGCCATGAACAGGAAGGCGCCGCCGACCACCGTACCCGGGGTCACGTGCACGGTGCCGAGCTCGTCGGCGAAGCGGATGATGTTGCGACCGTCGTTGTAGTTTATCTTGAGCGACGGGTAGATGAGGATGACCCGATCGGTGCGCCCCGAGGCCTCGCTGAACCCGTCCTTGAGCGACGCCGGCACGTCCGCCGCGCTGAGCACCCGCAGGTTCTCGGGGGCCAGCCAGGCATCTATGTAGGGACGGGCGCGCTCGGGAATCTGGTCGCGCGAGGCCTTCTCCAGCGCCGCGGAGAACTTGCGCAGCCGGCCGAGTCGCTGCTGCTGCTCGGCCTCGGTCGGCAGGTACGCCGCCATGGTCTCGACACGCTCGGCGACCGGCATGCTGCCCTGGGTGAGCACGCGGCGGAATTCCTGCGCCGCCGCCTCGCGGGTCGAGATGTCGGGGACGACCGCCGCCACCGGGTTCAGCCACACCCCGAACAGCTCGCTCATCTTCTTGTCCCACGACGCGCTGCCCGAGCGCAGCGAGTCGCGGTTGCGCAGGGTCTGCAGGTCCATCTCGTAAAGTCCGGCGCGCAGCGCGTGACGCACGCCCAGGCCCCCGAAGAACAGCGAGAGCGCGATGAAGCCGGCGGCGATCCCGTAGGGCAGGTAGCGGCGCTGGAAGAAGCGCAGCACCCACACCTGGGTGCGCGTCGGGCGCGGCCCCTGGCGCGGCGGGTTCAGCAGCGAGATCGCGATCGGCATGGTGATGAAGGTGAGCAGCCACGTGGTGACCATGCCGACGCCGCCGAGCCAGCCGAACTGCGAGAAGCCCTTGAAGCTGGAGGCCGCCAGGCCGGCGTAGGCGGCCGACGCGGTGGCCGCCGCCATCAGGGTGCCGGCCAGGGCGCTCTTGGCCGCCTCGACGATCGCGAAGGCGCGCGGCTCCGACGGCGAGCGGGTGCGGTAATAGGCCAGAAGGAGGAGCGGATAGTTGATCCCGTTGCCGGCGATGATCGAGCCGAGGAATGCCGTGTTCGAGTTCAGGTGGCCGACCGTCAGGCGCCCGATGGCGAAGGTGAAGAGGAGCCCCGGGCCGAGGCTCGTCATCACCGCCACCACGCCGCGCCCCGAGCGGAAGTAGGCGCTGATCAGGACGCCGACGAGCAGAAAGACGATCGCGGACGAGATCGACAGATCGGCGAGGATCGCATCGTGCTCCTCGATGAGGTTTGGGACCTCGCCGTTATAGGCGACGCGCAGGCTGGGCGGGAACTGCGGCCTGATCTCGGCGACCTCGCGCTGCACCGCGGCGAGCAGGTTCGCCGACGGTTCAAGATCTACCTCCGAGCCCTGCAGGTTGATGAGGGCCACCACCGTCTGCCCATCGGGCGTCTCCAGGAAGCCGCGCGGGAAGCGATCGAAGGTCCGCGACTCGGCGTCGAGCTTCTTCTCGAGCCGGGCCCACGCCTTCTCCGGCGGCTCGCGCTCCTCCATGTCGACGTAGAAGGGGTTGGCGTCGGCCTTGGCCTGATCGATCACCTGATCGAGCTCGCCCATGAGCTGCTCGAACCGCTCCTTGCCCAGCAGCAGCGCCGCGTGATCCTGGACCCACTTACGCTCGGCGCGGATGTCGCCGACGATCGAGCGCGCCTCGGGGATGCGGCGCTCGTGCAGCCGCTCGGTGAGAAGGGCGATGAAGCGGCGGTTGGCCTCGGCGTCGGGCGACTGCGCGATGACGGTGAGGTGCGACTTGCCGCCGAGCAGCCGGTGCAGCTCGGTCAGCGCCTTCACGCTCGGCGCTTCCTTGGGCAAAAGCTCCGTCAGCCCGGCCTGCACGTTGCTGAAAAACTGCACCGTAAGGACCGTCGCCGGCAAAAGGAACAAGAGCAGGATGACCGCGGCCCGGCGCGGCGCCGCCGAGATCTTTTCCACCATCTGGCCATAGAGCCTCCAGACGGCGCTCGGCGGGGCGGCGGCCCCGGTCTTTTTCGATGGAATCATAGCCATGTGCTGGGCTCCTCGTCGGCCCGGTAAGCTAGCAGCGGGCGGCGCACCTGGCAATAGCGACGAGGAATTCCGGCCATGGTACACTCTGGTTTTTCGCATAGGGGATGACGATGCAGCCAGGGACCGGAACGCGCTTAATGAGGCTTGGGCTAGGGCTGACGATGTACCTTCTGGGCGGAGCTCCTGGCTGCGGCGCCGGAGACAGCGACCTCGTGGTCACGGTCGGGGGGATCCCGACGCGCGCCGCGCAGGTGGTGATGACCGCGACGCTCGATGGCAAGCTGGCGGCGAACAACCAGGTGATCATGGCACCGGCGCTGACGCCGCCGCAGAACCGCTTCGCCGTCCAGCTGGCCGGTGAGGTAAGCGGCAGCCTCGGCCTGTCGGTGCAGGCGCTGGACAGCGACAGCTGCGTGCAGGCGAGCGGCATGACCGCGGTCAGCCTGCCGTCGGGAAGAAAGGACCTCGACCTGGCGCTGGCGGCGCAGACGCCGCGCAAGTGCGGGGGCCTGGCACCGTGCGCCGCCAAGACCCTGTGCTCGACCGCCGATCCAGCCAACCAGACGATCCAGAGCATCTGGCCGATTGCTCCGAGCGACATCTGGGCGGTGGGCAACGGCGTCACCCTCCTTCACTTCGACGGCACCAGCTGGACCGTGCGGCCGGCTCCGGTCGGCGCGGCCGGGAACCTGAACGGCGTGTGGGCCAGCGCGACCGACAACGTCTGGGCGGTGGGCGACGCGGGCCTCATCCTGCACTTCGACGGCAAGAGCTGGGCGACGGTGGCCAGCCCGACTCCCCTGCGGCTGTGGGCGGTGTGGGGGATCACCGCCTCGGACATTTGGGCGGTCGGCGACCCCACCACGACGACCTCGCAGGGGGCGGTGGTGCACTACGACGGAACGCGGTGGCAGTCCGTCGTAAACGGGGGCCTTGGGACCGGGCAGATAAACTCGGTGTGGGCCGCGAGCTCGGACTTCGTCTACATCTGCGGCGTCGGCGGGCTCCTGGCCCGCTACGACGGGACGACGTGGTACACGATCGACGCCAGCACCACCATCAACCTGCACGCCATCTGGGGCACGCCCGGCGGGATCAACTCCAGCGTGGTGTTCGCCGCCGGCGACAACGGCAGCATCTTCCGCATCCGCTACGCCCTGGACACGCAGTGGGCCCGGCTCCCGACGACCGGCACCATCAGCACCTTGTACGGGATTCACGGCGACGGCAGCTCGGTGGTCTACGCGGTCGGCTCGGGCGGCACCGTGGTCCGCGCCGAGCCGCCGTTTGACACCTTCGCCGCCCAGGGCAACACGGCGCTGTCGACCCTGTTCTCGGTGCGCGCCGCCAGCAACGGCCTGGCCTGGGCGGGCGGCGGCGGCGGCTACCTCGGCTTCCTCGACTTCCGGCCGTAGCTCTGCCCGGCGCGCCACCGCGGCAGCGCCAATGCCCGCCGAGCAGCGCCGCGACGATCAAGCAGACGAAGCCGCCGCGCCAGCCGGCGTGATCCACTACATACCCGATGCCTACCCCCGACAGCGCCGCGCCGGCATAGCCCTCGAGCAGCGGGTGGCCACCTTGTCGCTCAGCGCCCGGTCGGTGAGCGCCGCCGCCGGTGCTGGTTAGGAGCAAGCGCGCGCGCCGCGCGGCCGCAAGCGCCGAGCGGCCAGGCGGTGAGCCGGCGGCTGGCGCGGCGGCGACGCTGCAGGAGCCGCGGTGTGGGGTGGGTGCGGAGGCACAGGCTCGGTGGTTGGGTCCATCGCATAGGCATGCTCGTGGATCGGAGGAGGGGCGGGGCTCGTGAAATTACCTGTGCGGACGCGGGGTTATTGGCCCCAGCCGCAGCCGGAAAAGGAGTGAACAGTTCCGTTCGCGGCGCCCTGGGAATCCGCGCGAAATACAGTCGGAATCCCCAATGGGAATCCGCATCCGCGCTGCAGACAAACCACAACCGTGGGGGAAAAGTACCCATCAAGGGGGCTGCGCACCCCAGGGGTTTGTCGACGACAAAAAAGTCATCAAGGGAAAGAAATTTGAGTTGTAGTGAAAAAAGGAATTGGGCAGATTAATTCCATTCCTGTTTCATCCAATCTGCTTTGGACGAAACGAGCCAGGCCGTAATCCGCACTCCGGAGGACACGATGCGCACGACACTCCTATCTTCTCTAATCCCCCTCTCGCTCCTGTCGGCATGTGGTTCCCAGGTAATTGCCATCGACGGACAGAGCGATGATGGACTGGCGCTGCACGCCGCGGCGGTGACGCTGGTCCAGGAGCGCGGCGCGGTGCTCGGACTCGATCACAACGACAGCGTGCGCCAGCGGACCGCGTTCGTCGACGAGCTCGGGCAGGAGCACGTGCGGTTCGATCGCTCCTATCGCGGCCTGCCGGTGATCGGCGGCGACTTCATCGTCCACCCGGCGGCGCAGGAGGACGATCAGTTCTCCGCGCAGCTCCTGGCGCCGATTCCGGTGTCGAACATCCCGACCCTGAACGCCGCCCAGGCAAGCCGCGTCGCCGAGCGTACCTTCAGCGGCGAGCGCACCGGCGCCACCGAGTCGCGGCTGGTCATCTACGCGGTCGAGGGACCCGCGGCGCTCGCCTATGAGTCGATCACCTCCGGGGTGGCCGCCGATGGGACGCCCAGCGTGCTCCACACCTTTGTCGATGCCAACAGCGGCCGCATCCTGTCCTCCTATGACGAGATCGAGACCGCCGGCACCACCGGAACCGGCAAGGGAATCCACAGCGGTACGGTGACCCTGAACGTCAACAAGAACGGCGCCAACTACGAGCTCGTCGACACCGTCCGCGCCAACGGCCAGACCGTCGATGTGAGCACCGGCACCAACAAGCTGTTTACCTCGACCACCAACTCGTGGGGCGACGGCACCAAGGCCAACAAGCAGAGCGCCGCGGTCGACGCCCACTACGGCGCCGCGATGACCTGGGACTACTACAAGACCACCCACAACCGCACCGGCATCGGCAACGACGGCAAGCCGGCGCTCACCCGCGTTCACTACGGCACCAACTACAACAACGCCTTCTGGTCGGACTCCTGCTTCTGCATGACCTACGGCGATGGCGATGGCAAGCTGCTGGCGCCGCTGGTGGCGCTCGACGTGGCCGGACACGAGATGACCCACGGCGTCACCGCCAAGACCGCCAAGCTGGTGTACTCGGGAGAGTCCGGCGGCCTCAATGAAGGGACCAGCGACATCTTCGGCATCTCGGTCAAGTTCTACGCCAAGAACGCCGCGACCCCGGGCAACTACCTGCTCGGCGACAAGCTGATCCTCTCGGGGACCAACAAGTTCCTGCGCAGCATGAGCGATCCCAAGGCGGACGGGCGCTCGGTGGACAACTACTCGCTGTACAAGAGTGGCCTCGACGTCCACTACTCAAGCGGCATTGCCAACAACTTCTTCTACCTGCTCTCCGAAGGCGGCACCAACAAGACCTCGGGCAAGACGGTCACCGGCATCGGTCGCGCCAAGACCGAGAAGATCTGGTATCGCGCGCTCACCACGTACTTCACCAGCAGCACCAACTTCAAGGCGGCGCGCGCGGCGACGCTCAAGGCGGCGGCGGATCTGTACGGTGGGACGGCGGGCGCCGAGGCCAAGGCGGTGGCGGCGGTGTGGACCGCGGTCGGTGTGAACTGACCACGTAGCCCCGCTCTGCTCGTTCTGAGGGTTTTTGGGAGAGCCCCGCTGGGAGACCGGCGGGGCTTTTTATTTGGGGCAGGAGCTCAGCAGCTGCTGGACCTCGGCGGTGGGCACCTCTGCCGCGGGGCCGGAGGTCAGCTCGAGGTTGCGCAGCGCCCGGCAGGCGAAGTCGTAGAACCCGGCGATGGTCGCGGGGTGGACCAGGACCAGGTAGTCCTCGCTGGCGGTGATGATCTGCTTGCTGTCGGGGGCGAAGGCGGCGTGGCGGACGTCGTCCGAGTGGCCGCGCATGACCACCAGCTGCTGGCCGCTGGGGGTCCACAGCCGCGCGGTCTGGTCGGCGCTGGCGGTGATGATGAGGGTCCCGTCGGGCGAGAAGGCGGCCGAGCGCACCCGGTCGCTGTGGCCGCGCAGCGTCTGCACCGCCGCCCCGCTCTGCGCATCCCACAGCCGCGCCGTGTGATCATCGCTGGCCGTGAGCACGCGCTTGCCGTCGGGCGAGAAGGCTGCCGAGCGCACCCGGTCGGTGTGGCCGGACAGGACCCGGTCGATCGCGCCGGTGCGGGTGTTGAAGATGCGGGCGGTGTTGTCCTCGCTGGCGGTGACCACGCGCTCACCGTCGGGCGAGAAGCTGACGTCGCGCACCCCGCCAGTGTGGCCGCGCAGCTGGCGGATGAGCTGACCGGTCTGGGTGTCGAAGATGCGCGCGGTGTTGTCGCCGCTGGCGGTGGCGATGCGCGCCCCGTCGGGCGAGAAGTTGGCGCTGCTCACCCAGTTGTCGTGCAAAAAGACGCGGATCTCGGCCCCGGTGCTGGCGTCCCACAGCCGCGCCGAGCGGTCATCGCTGGTGGTCAGGATCTGCTGGCTGCTCGGCGAAAAGCCCGCGGTGAGCACGCCCGCGGTGTGACCGGTGAGCTTGAGCAGCTGGCGTCCGCTGCGCGCGTCCCACACCCGCGCGCTCTCGTCCAGGCTGGCGGTGGCGATGCGGCTGCCGTCGGGCGAAAACGTCGCCGAGAAGACCGCGTTCTCGTGACCGGCCAGGGTGGTGAGGGCGCTGCCGCTCTGCACGTAGCGGATGCGCGCGGTCCCATCAAGGCCAGTGGTGACCAGCTGGCGGCCGTCGGGGGAGTAGAGCGCGTAGAGGATGCCGGCGGCGTGGCCGGTCATGCTGTGCAGCTCGCGCCCGGTCTTTCGGTCCCAGATGCGGGCGGTGCCGTCCTCGCTGGCGGTGAGCACGTGGGTGCCGTCGGGGCTGAACGTCGCCGAGTAGACCCAGGCGGTGTGGCCCTTGAACGTCAGCTGCTCGCGGCCGGTGGTGGCGTCCCACAGCCAGGCGGTCTGGTCGGCGCTGGCGGTGAGCAGCTGCTTGCCGTCGGCCGAAAAGACCACCGAGTTCACCGCCGCGCCGTGCCCGTTGAGGGTGAGCAGGAGCCGGCCGCTGCGCGCCTCGTACAGCCGCACCGTGCGATCGTCGCTGGCGGTGGCGACCTTGCGCCCGTCGGGCGAGAACGCCGCCGAGTTGATGCCCGAGCTGTGGCCGCGCAGCGTGATCGTAAGGCGCCCGGTCTGCGCGTCCCACAGCCGGGCGGTGACGTCGGCGCTGGCGGTGACCAGGCTCTTGCCGTCGGGCGCAAAGGCGATCGAGTTGACGCTCGCGGTGTGGCCCTTGAGGGTGGTCAGCACCTGGCCGGTCTTGCGGTCCCAGAGGCGACCGGTGTAGTCGGCGCTGGCGGTGGCGACCGTGGTCCCGCTGGGCGACAAGGAGACCGAGTTGACGCCGCCGGCGTGCCCGGTGAGGCGCAGTAGCTCGGCGCTGGTCTGCGAGTTCCAGATGCGGGCGGTGTAGTCGGCGCTGGCGGTGATGATCTGCAGGCCGTCCTGGGTGAACACGGCGCTGGTGACGCCGTCCTTGTGACCCTTGAGGGGGCGGGCGGCGATCACCTGGTAGGCCACGCGCAGCAGCGAGGACCACTTGCCGGCCTGGATACCGGCGACGAGCGTGGCCTGGTTGCGCTCGGACTGCATGGCCGTCATGTTGGTGACGAGCCGCTGGACCATCGGGGTGGCGTCCTCGGCGGCCGGCGCCGGGGTCGGAGCCGGAGCGGCCGGCGGCGCGGCGTCGCCCACGCCGATAAGGCCCGTGAGGCCCACCGCGCCGGCCAGCAGCGCCGCC
>DAOMZC010000178.1:0-9366 GCA_035437965.1 Pseudomonadota bacterium | reverse complement strand
GGCTGAGCCGGCGCGGCGTCAGCGACGGAGATTCCCCCTTTTTTCGCCATCGCCAGAGCATACCATGGCCAAACCAGCTGCCAGCCCTTGACTCGCCTCGGGGCGGTCGGTGTAATCATAGCCATCCGCTGGGAATCTGACGCCGCGTACACATGCCCGACCCTGTTTACACCAAAGACCTGAGGCGCCGTTGAGGAGCGTACACTCGCGCGCCGCGCGCTACCGGGCTCTGGGCGTCGGGCTCGGGCTGCTGGTGCTGTGCAGCCTGCTCGGCCCCGGCCTCGCGCTGGCCGCCAGCGACCGTCTCAGCGAGCTGCAGAAGACCCTGCGCGCCAGCAAGAACACCGCCCAGCGTCGCCAGGCCGCCGAGGAGCTCGGCAAGCTCGGCGAGGAGGCGGCGGTCCCGCAGCTGGTCCAGTCCCTGCTCGCCGATCGCAGCGATGCGGTGCGCGCGGCCTGCGCCGAGGCCCTCGGGCAGCTCGGCGAGGTCGGGGCGCGCGCCGCCCTGCGCGCCGCCTCTCACGACGAGAGCGAGCGCGTACAGCGGCTGGCCAGCGCGGCGCTCGAGAAGCTGGAGGAGAAGCAGGCGACCCTGTCGCGGCCGCTGCAGCGGGTGTCGGTGATCGTCGGCCGCATGGGCAGCAAGGCCAAGTCGGGGACCCTCTCCGACATCCCCAAGCGCCTGCGCGAGACGATCTTGAAGGAGCTGCAGGCGATCCCCGAGCTCGATCTGTTCGAAGAGAACAAGAAGCCCACCGGCCCGAACAAGATCTTCCTCGTCGAGAGCAGCGTCACCAACCTCGCCCGCCGGACCACCCCCTCCGGCGAGCTCGAGATCTCGTGCGACATCAGCGTCGTCATCGCCCTCATGCCGGGCCACAACATCGTCGGCATCGTGTCGGGCGGGGCGAGCGCCTTCGGGCCGCGCGGTCCGTCGACCAAGCCGACCAAGGCGCTGCTCGAGAACCTGGAGACGCAGGCCCTGACCCAGGCGGTGCAGTCGGCCAATGAGAACCTGGTGTCGTTCCTGCGCGCGCAGACCCGGGCCCCGTCTCAGTAGCGGCCCGAGTAGCGACCTATACGGCCGGCGCAGCGAGCGAATTTAGGCCCTTGGCGCGGGCCGCGGCTGTACTAGGCTCTGGCCATGATGGCGCGCCGGTCTTGCAAGCGTTGGCGATCGCTCGGGTTGGTGGCCCTAGCCCTTGTGGTCGGGCGCTGCGCTCCGGCCGAGCAGCGCGCCGAGGACGAGCTGCCGGCGATGCTCACCCTGGTCTCGCCGGGCTCGCCGCTCGGGCTTAACTATGGGGAGTCGGCGCTCTTGGAGCTCGGCTACACCCTGCGCGGCAAGCCCAAGGCCGGGGTCACGCTGCACCTTAGCACCGATGGCGATGACGGCGGCGCGACGCTGTCCACGGCAACCGTGGTGACCAACGATCGCGGCCAGGCGAGCGCCCGGCTCACCGCGGGCGCCGCCGAGTCGGCGTTCCACGTGCTGGTCACCGTCCCGCAGGCCGCCGAGCTGGTCATCGACGTGGCGGTGTCGCGCTTCGACTTCGGGCGGCTGCTGGTGACGCTCGATACCCGGGAGCTGACCCCGCCGGCGGTCACCATCGAGGCGGGGGCGTACATCGAGAAGGGCTGCGCCGAGCTGCCGCCGACGGCCAAGCTCATGGGGGCGCTGCGCAGCATGCAGGCCGTGGCGCAGCCGGGCGAGCTTTTCTTCGCCAAGCTGCTCTTGCACGACTATACGGTCGTCGGACGGGCCGTGGACCGGCGCGGCCGGCTGATCGCCCAGGGCTGCGTCGGCCTGCCCGAGCGGCTGCTCAAGTCGGGCGTGGTGGTGCCGCTGGCCATCCCGCTGCAGCCGGTGTTCATAAGCCCGGTGGGCTCGTTCCTCGTCAAGAGCGAGCTGCAGCTGCACCTGCCCGAGCCGCTGTTCGCGACGCTCGCTTGCCGCTACGGGCTGGCCCAGACGCTCATCGATGAGCTCCTCGCCGCGGTGCCGGCGGCCGAGCGCACCCTGGCGATGCGGCTGCAGGCGGCGCGCGCCATGGTCGACGGCCAGGGCTGCCGCAGCACCGGCCTTACGAGCGACGCGCCGGATCAGAGCATCCAGACCCTGCTCGGCGGCACCACCGCCGCCCCGACCCTCATCCAGGTGGCGGTGGACATGGCCGCGGTGCAGGACGCCGCCGTGCTCACCTCGCGCCTGGACATCCGCGGCAGCGAGGCGACGCGCTGGTTCGGCGACCACACGCTGCTCGCGGTGACCCTGAAGAGCTCGACGCTGAGCGCCACCTACCCGCTGCTCGCCCTGCCGACGCCGACGGTGCGCGAGCTGCCGCTGGCGGTGCACGCGAACCTCCTCGGGGTGCCCACCCACGCGCTGAGCCTGCAGCTGCCCGAGAAGTGGCGCCAGGCGCTGACCGAGCTCGTCATGGCGCCGCGCGGCGTGACGATGACGCCGAGCCAGCTGTGGCAGGCGACGGTGAGCGCGGCCCGCAGCGGCCTCTCCACCGGCTGCCAGGCCGTCGAGGCGGTGCTGTGCAGCAAGCTCGCGCCGCCGTGCAAGGGGGTGCTGGTCGGTCCGTGCCAGACCGCCAGCGCCAACATCGCCGCGGCGCTCTTGCACGCGCTCGATGACGCCCCGCCGCAGCTTGAGCTGCGCTACGGGCTGTCGGTGGATCTGGACGATCCCGACGAACTCCTGCAGGCCAAGGCGCTGAGCGGCGGGCAGGCCGCCGGCGAGCTCGCCCTTGGCAGCGGCACCGCGGCCTTCACCGCCACCGCGACCGGAACCCGGCGCGCCGACTGACCGCGCCGGACACCGCCGATATCGGTCAACCCCGCCTGCAACCAACGAAGATCGACTGGCCGTAACCGCGACCTAGCACAAGCGCCCGCCAATCGGCTAGAGTGCGCACCATGACCTCTGCCGACCGATTGGCGCCCGGCGCGCCTGCTCTCGCCGCCCCGCACGTCCACGGGCCCGACTGCGCCCACGGCCACGCTCCGGGAGACGGGCACGACCACGACCCCGAGTCCTACGATCCCAACCTGCTGCTCAAGAAGCAGCCGGTGTACCGGACCGAGCCCAAGGTGGGGCGCAACGACGCCTGCCCGTGCGGCAGCGGCAAAAAATACAAGAAGTGCCACGGCGCCTAGCGCCCGCTCATCGCCAGGAACCGCATGTCCACACCCAGCCCGTCCCAGCCCTTGGCCGTGACCATCAAGCCGATCAAGAAGATCCTCATCGCCAACCGCGGCGAGATCGCCGTCCGGGTGATCCGCGCCTGCCGCGAGCTCGGCATCCGCAGCGTCGCCGTCTACTCGGACGCCGACCGCGGGGCGCTGCACGTCCGCATGGCCGACGAGGCCTACCCGATCGGGCCGCCGCCCGCGCGCGAGAGCTACCTCGACATGGAGAAGGTCGCCGACGCCGCCGTGCGGGCGGGCGCCGACGCCGTGCACCCCGGCTACGGCTTTTTGTCCGAGCGCGCCGAGTTCGTCGAGGTCTGCGAGCGCAAGGGCCTGGTGTTCATCGGTCCCTCGGCTGACGCGATGCGCAAGATGGGCGAAAAGACCCGCGCCCGCATCAACATGCAGGCCGCCGGGGTGCCCACCGTCCCGGGCGATAACGGCGAGGGCGGCCGGGGCTTCCCGACCGTCGAGGCGGCGCTCGCGGCGGCGGAGAAGGTCGGCTACCCGATCATGCTCAAGGCGGCGTCCGGCGGCGGCGGGCGCGGCATGCGGCTGTGCGACGCACCGAGCAAGTTCGCCGCGATGTACGACAGCGCCCGCCGCCAGGCCAAGGCGGCGTTCGGCGACGACACCGTCTACCTTGAGCGCGCCATCGTCAAGCCGCGCCACGTCGAGATCCAGATCTTCGGCGATCGCCACGGCCACCACGTCTACCTGTTCGATCGCGACTGCTCGGTGCAGCGCCGCAACCAGAAGGTCATCGAGGAGGCCCCCTCGCCGGTGGTCGACGACGAGCTGCGCCGCCGCATGGGCGAGGTGGCGGTGCGCGCCGCCGCCGCGGTCGACTACGTCGGCGCCGGCACCTGCGAGTTCCTCGTCGCCCCCGACAAGAGCTTCTACTTCCTGGAGATGAACACCCGCCTGCAGGTCGAGCACCCGGTCACCGAGCTCGTCACCGGCATTGACCTGGTGCACCTGCAGATCCGCGTCGCCGAGGGCCACCCGCTGCCGTTCCGGCAGGAGGACCTGCGGCTGCGCGGGGCGGCCATCGAGTGCCGGGTCTACGCCGAGGATCCGATCCGCTTCATGCCCTCGCCGGGCAAGCTGGCGCGGCTGCGCGTGCCCTCGGGACCGTCGGTGCGCAACGACAGCGGGGTGTACGAGGGGGCCGAGATCAGCATGTTCTACGACCCCATGATCTCCAAGCTCGCGGTGTGGGCAGACACGCGCGCCGAGGCGATCGCGCGCATGGCCCGGGCGCTTGCCGAGTATCAGGTCACCGGCATCAAGACCAACCTGCCGTTCCACCGCCGGGTGATGCAAGAGCCGGACTTCATCTCCGGCCGCTACGACACCGGCTACATCGACTCACACAAGGCCACCCTGCTCGCCCCCTACGCGGCCGATGCCGAGGCCGCGACGCTGGCGATCCAGGCCGCCGCGATCCACGCCGCGCAGGCCGCCGCCGCCGCCGCCCCCGCGGGCAGCGCGGCGACCACCGAGCCCTCGGCCTGGCGCGCCGGCCACTCCGGCTGGCGCCGCAATCCCTAGCCCTCCCGAACTTCCCGCAGCTCTACTTTAACCCTTACGTAAAGGGAAGATTCGGTGCTTGACATGCCACCTACGAAGTCCCACACTCCACTTAGAACCTGACGCATACGTAAGGGTTCGAGTGGATTTTTAACATGGTAACAGAGGACGACAAGCAAGCGGCGGCGGCCGTGACAAGCGGCTCGCCTGCCGGCGCCCCCCAGGGGGAGTCCGCGCCGGGGGGCAGCGAGCGTCAGGGGCGCGACGCGGTGCCGCCCGCCGAGGGGCTGCTGCGCATCGGGCAGCTCGCCGATCGCTGCGGCAAGACGGCGCGCGCCCTGCATCTGTATGAAGAGATGGGCCTGCTCAAGCCGGCCATCCGGTCGCGCGGCGGCTTTCGCATGTACTCGCCGAGCGCCGTCGAGCGGGTCGAGTGGATAAGCCGCCTGCAGGAGGCCGATGTGTCCCTGGGCGAGATCCAGGCGCTATTGCGCGATCTGGAGAGCCGGCACATCGGCACCGAGGCGATGAACCGCCTGCGCCAGCTGCTCGACCAGAAGCTGGCGATGTGTCGCGAGCAGCGCCAGAAGCTCGACCGGCTGGAGAGCGACCTGCTCGCCGGGCTGGCCTACCTCGACGGCTGCCGCACCTGCGGCCCGGAGCACTTTACTACCGAGTGCGGCGACTGCCGCCTCCACGGTCACGACGGAAGCCAGCCCCTGATGGTGGCCGGCGTCCACACAAGCTGACGGCCGCCGCGCGGCCCAGCAAGCGAAGCGAAGGATAGAAATATGGCGGTCAAGCTCCCAATCTTCATGGACTATCACTCGACCACCCCGGTCGACCCGCGGGTCGTCGAGGCGATGCTCCCCTACTTCTCCAGCCACTTCGGCAACGCCGCCAGCCGCAACCACTCGTTCGGCTGGACCGCGGAGAAGGCGGTCGACGACGCGCGCGAGCAGGTCGGCGCGCTCATCGGCGCCAGCGGCAAAGAGATCATCTGGACCTCCGGCGCCACCGAGTCCAATAACCTGGCGATCAAGGGCGCGGCGCACTTCTACAAGGACCGCGGCAACCACATCATCACCACCCAGGTCGAGCACAAGTCGGTGCTCGACACCTGCAAGCGGCTGGAGAACGAGGGCTTCGAGGTCACCTACCTCCCCGTCGAGAAAGACGGCCGCATCTCCCCCGAGCGGCTGCGCGCGGCGCTGACCGAGCGAACGATCCTGTGCTCGATCATGCTGGCCAACAACGAGATCGGGTCGATAAACGACCTGGCGACGCTCGGGGCGATCATCAAGGAGCGCGGCGCCCTGCTGCACAGCGACGCCGTCCAGGGGGTGGGCAAGGTCCCCTTCGATGTCGAGCAGTGCAAGGCGGATCTGGTGTCGATGACCTCGCACAAGATCTACGGGCCAAAGGGCGTCGGGGCGCTGTACGTGCGCCGCAAGCCGCGGGTCCGGCTGGAGCAGCAGGTCGACGGCGGCGGGCACGAGCGCGGCATGCGCTCGGGGACGCTCAACGTGCCGGGCATCGTCGGCTTCGGCAAGGCGGCCGAGATCGCCCGCCTGGAGCTGCACGAGGAGGGCCGGCGCATCAAGGCGCTGCGCGAGCGGCTGCACCAGCGGCTGGCGACGGCGCTGCCCGAGATTTATCTCAACGGCTCGCCCGAGCACCGGCTGCCCGGCAACCTCAACCTGAGCTTCGCCTTCGTCGAAGGCGAGGGGCTGATGATGGCGCTCAAGGACGTGGCGGTGTCGTCGGGCTCGGCGTGCACCTCGGCCTCGCTGGAGCCGTCGTACGTGCTGCGCGCGCTCGGCATCGGCGAGGAGCTGGCGCACACCTCGATCCGCTTTGGCCTGGGGCGCTACACGACTGAAGAAGAGGTCGACTACGTCGCCGACCTGGTCATCGAGAAGGTCCGCCGGCTGCGCAACATGTCGCCGCTGTGGGAGATGGCGCAGGAGGGCGTGGACCTGAAGAGCATCGAGTGGGCGGCGGCGCACTGACGGCGCAGCTTGACGGTTACGGTTTGAAGATAACGAGCTCCGGGTCGCCCGCGGCGGCCCTCGGTTAAGAGAACAGAGAGAAAAATCATGGCCTACAGTAGCAAAGTCATCGATCACTACGAGAACCCGCGCAACGTCGGCAGCCTCGACAAGAACGATCCCACGGTGGGGACGGGCCTGGTCGGCGCGCCGGCGTGCGGCGATGTGATGAAGCTGCAGCTGCAGATCGACGACAGCGGCGTCATCAAAGACGCCAAGTTCAAGACCTTCGGCTGCGGCTCGGCAATCGCCAGCTCGTCGCTGGTGACCGAGTGGGTCAAGGGCATGAACATCGATCAGGCGGAGCAGATCCAGAACTCGGCGATCGCCGAGGAGCTGAACCTGCCGCCGGTGAAGATCCACTGCTCGGTGCTCGCCGAGGACGCCATCAAGGCGGCGATCGCCGACTACCGCAAGAAGAAGGGCCAGCCGACGGCGGCGGCGCCGGCGGCACAAGACAAGGCAGGTTGATCATGGCGAGCATCACCGCAACCCCTAAGGCGATCTCCGAGGTGCTGCGGCTGCAGGAAAAGCGCGCGCTGGAGGGCAAGCAGGCGCACGGCCTGCGCATCGGCATCCGGGGCGGCGGCTGCACCGGCTTCTCGTACATGTTCGAGTGGGCCGACGAGCCCCCGCGCAGCACCGACAAGGTCTTCGAGTTCGAGCGGGGCGTGAAGCTGTTTGTCGATCCCAAGAGCCTGGTGTACTTAAGCGGCACCGAGCTCGATTTTGTCACCAGCATGATGGGCTACGGGTTCCGCTTCAACAACCCCAACACCAAGGGCGCCTGCGGCTGCGGCGAGAGCGTCCAATTCTAGGTGAGCTGCCCATGGCGCCGGTCCCGAGCCACTTCGCGCTGTTCGAGCTGCCCGTGCGCTACGCGCTCGATCGCGCGCTGCTCGAGGAGCGCTATCGCGAGCGGTCGCGGCACTGGCACCCCGACCGCTTCAGCCGCGCGCCGGCCGCCGAGCGCGCCGCGGTGCTCGCTCGCGCCACCGACCTCAACGAGGCTTATCGGGTGCTGCGCAGCGACGCGCGGCGGGCGCAGTACCTGTTGCAGCTGCACGGCATCGACGTCACCAAAGAAGGCCCGGGCAGCAAGCTCGCGGTCGAGCCGGCGTTCCTGATGGCGATCCTCGAGCTGCGGGAAGAGCTGGTCGAGGCGCGCCAGGACCACGACGCGGCGCGACTGGCGACGCTGGCGGCGACCGTGAAGGCGCGCATGGACGAGCTTGAGCGGACCCTGACGAGCGGCTTCGCCAAGCTCGAAGGCGCGGCCGCTGCCCCCGAGCACGCCGAGCTGCACAAAAAGCTCCTCGGCGAGCTGACCCAGGCGGTGCTGGCGCAGCGCTACTACCAGCGCTTCTGCGACGAGCTCGCCGAGTATAAAGAGGCCCAGGCCGAGCGCGCCGCCAGCCCGCACCTCTAGCCGCGACCGGTGCTCCGACGAGCGCGCCGCATGAGCGCGTCCGGTCGCCCATTCCTTGGAACCTCCAGAGAAACTTCGAGAGAAGAAGACCAACTTATATGAGCCTGTTTCAGATCGCAGAGCCCGGCGAGTCCAGGGTGAAGGAGGCCTGCAGAGGCCGCGTCATCGGCATCGACCTCGGCACCACCAACTCGCTGGTCGCGGTGGTCGCGGACGGCACCCCGCGCTGCCTGCTCGATGAGCAGGGGCAGGCGCTGCTGCCGTCGGTGGTGCGCTATCAGCCGGGCGGCCCGCCGGTGGTCGGCGGCGCCGCCAAGCGCAGTGCCGCGCAGGCTCCGCACGACACCATCGCCTCGGTCAAGCGCTTCATGGGCCGCGGGCCGGCGGACCTGGCGAAGGACGGCACCGCGCAGCGCTTCGGGCAGTATCGGTTCGCGCCGGCAACCGGCGAGCCGTCGGCCGCCGGCATCGTCCGCTTCCTCGTCGCCGGCGATCGCGGACCGGCCAGCCGCAGCGTCACCCCGATCGAGGTGAGCGCCGAGATCCTGCGCCAGCTGCGCCAGCGTGCCGAGGAGAAGCTCGGCGGTGAGCTGGAGGGCGCGGTGATCACCGTGCCGGCTTATTTTGACGACGCGCAGCGCCAGGCGACCAAGGACGCCGGGCGGCTCGCCGGGCTGAACGTGCTGCGGCTGCTCAATGAGCCTACCGCGGCGGCGCTCGCCTACGGACTGGACAAGAAGCGCGAGGGCAAGTTCGCGGTCTACGATCTGGGCGGCGGCACCTTCGACATCTCGATCCTCGACCTGCGCGACGGGATCTTCACCGTCATGGCGACCGCCGGCGACACGGCCCTCGGCGGGGACGACATGGATCACGCGCTGGCCGAGCTCGTGCTTGGCAAGCACTCGCAGCACGGTGAGCTCGCCGCCGCCCTGCGCGACGACGCCGGGCTCGGGCGCGAGCTCCTCGACCAGGCGCGCGCCCTCAAGCACCGCCTGACCGCCGCCGAGTCCGCCGAGATCGAGCTGCGCGGCCAGGTGCTGACCGTCCGCCGCGATGAGCTCGAGGCGGCGATCGCGCCGGTGCTGAGCCGGACCGGCACGCCTTGCCGGCGGGCGCTCAAGGACGCCGAGCTTACCCGCGAAGAGCTCGACG
>DAOMZC010000177.1:0-9474 GCA_035437965.1 Pseudomonadota bacterium | reverse complement strand
GCACCCGCAACCGCCGGCGGCGCGACGCGTCTTTCTGCCGGAACCAGTCGCAGTGGACGATACCCCCTAAAATCTCCGTCTAAGAACTTCGTCCTGAGCCGACGCTGGAAGCTCGTGGAAGGCCGCGCGGCGGCTAGTGCTCCTCACCCATCATGCTGCTCTCGCCGTCAGTCGCCCCGCGCCGGCGGCGGGATGCCCAGCACCAGGGTCACCCGGTTGCGCCCGTTCACCCGGCAGTAGGTCACTTCATCCATCAGCGTCCGAATCAGGTGCAGCCCGAGTCCGCCGACCGGACGCGCGGCCAGCGGCTGCTCCAGGTCGGGAGCCGGCACGGACAGCGGATCGAAGGGGGCGCCGCTGTCCTCGTAGCTCACCACCAGGCGGCGGCGCGTGAGGGTCACGATCACCGTAACGCGGGGCGCGGGGTCCGCGGGCGCAGTTCCCAGCGGCCCGGTCGCGGGGGTCCCGTGCACCGCCAGGTTGGTGAGGAGCTCTTCCAGCCCGAGGACCAGCTTGTGCACCGTCGGCGACCCGACGCCGTGCGCCAGGCAGAACGCCTCGACGGTCGCGCTGAGGGCGGGGATGTCGGAGAGGCGGCCCTGGCACTCCGTCCGCAAGGTCGTGATCGGCGTGTCAGGCGTGCTCACCGGGACTTCCATGATGGGAATCGAAAATATTAGCAATATAAATTACAATTAATGTACCGTGAAAGCATGTCTTTTTTCCGCTCGATACAAGCGGGCTGCCGGGCGCGCCTGCTCCTTTGGACCGTCGGGTCGCTGGCGCTGACCGGCAGCGCGGCGGGTCCGGCGCGCGCCGAGCCGGCCGCCGCCCCAAGCGCCCCCGTCAGCATCGGCCAGGTAAAGACGGTCCGCGGCCAGGTGTTCCTGCTGCGCGGGACCGAGCGCCGCCCGCTTCAAGCCGGGGATGCGGTGCAGGAGCACGACGTCATCGAGACCGGCTCCGATGGCGGCGTCGGCATCACCTTCACCGATAACAGCCTGATCTCGGCGGGGCCGCAGAGCCGGCTCTCGCTCGACAGCTATCGCTTTGACTCGATGGCGTTCTCGGGCAGCTTCCTGGCCAGCCTGCTGCGCGGGACCATGGCCGTCATCTCCGGCGACATCACCCGGCGGACCCCGGGCGCGATGAAGATCCGCACGCCGCGGGCGATCCTCGGGGTGCGCGGCACCGAGTTCGTCGTCCGCACCGAGGAACCATGAGGCGGGCCCTGGCGCTGCTCCTTTTTATTGCCGGCTGCCGCGAAGAAGTGCGCCCGGACCAGCTCACCGCGGTGCGCGAGATTCCCGGGCTGCGCCCGGATCTGTTCGTCGTGCTGCCCGGACCCAAGGGCCACGTCGGCGGCATCACCATCGCCGAGAACGAGACGGCGACGCCGGTCGCACTGACCACCGCGCTCGCCGCGGCGCAGGTCGGCGCCAAGGGTCGGCTCGAGCGCGTCGCCGTCACCCAGGAGCAGGTCGACGAGATCTTCGGCGACGCGCTGACCGGCCTGCCCAAGCGCCCGCAGCACTTCATCCTCCACTTTCAGGACGGCACCGACACCCTGACCGAGGACTCGGTGAGCCGCATCCCCGAGGTGCTGGCCGAGATCAAGACCCGCTCGCAGGTCCAGGTCGAGGTCATCGGCCACACCGACCGCCGCGGCGCTCACGAGATGAACGTCGAGCTGTCCAAGCGCCGCGCCGAGGCCGTCCGCCAGCTGCTCATCCGCGACGGGCTCCCCGAGTCCGCCATCTTCTCGATCGGCCGCGGCGAGGTCGACCCGCTCGTCCCGACCGAAGACGACGTCCCCGAGCCGCGCAACCGCCGCGTCGAGGTCACGGTGCGCTGACCGCGTTGCGGCGCACCGCCAGGATCGCGATGTCATCCGCCGGCTCGGCCCCGTCCGCGAAGCGCTGCACGTCGGCCATCAGGCGCGCGATGACCTGCGCCGGTCCGGTCGCGGGCGCGGCCCCGAGCGCCGCCGCCACCCGGGTCATCGAGTACAGCTCGCCATCGTCGTTCTGGGCTTCGGGGACGCCGTCGGTAAAAAGGACCAGGCACTCGCCGACCTGCAGGACCGCCCGCTCGGCCGGGTACTCGAAGTCGTCCACCGCGCACAGCGGCGGCCCGCCGACCGACGGGAGCTGCACCGGCGCCTGACCGGGGCGCAGGATGAACGGGGGGTCGTGGCCGGCGTTGGCGTACTCCAGCTCTCCGGTCGCAAGATCGAGGATGCCGGCGAACATGGTGACGAACATGCTCTCCGGGTTCTCGCGCGCGATGGCGCCGCCGACCTCGGTCATGATCTCGCCGATGGCGGCGCGGCGGCGCAGGGCGCTGGACTTGTACAGAGCTTTGGTGAGCGCCATGAAAAGAGACGCCGGGATGCCCTTGCCGGCGACGTCGCCGATGAGGAAGAACAGCCGCTGCTCCTCCATGAGGAAGAAGTCGTACAGGTCGCCGCCGACGGCGCGCGCCGGCTCGATGATGGCGTGGAGATCGAAATCCTGGCGGTCCGGGAAGGCCGGGAAGCGGCGCGGCAGGATGCCCATCTGGATCCGGCGCGCCGCCGCCAGGTCGGCGTCCTGGGCGCGCTGCTGGCGATCGGCGGCCACCAGGTTGAAGCCGAGCACCGCCGGGACCGGCAGCAGCAGCAAGAGCAGCGAGAACGTCGGATCGATGAGCAGCCGCGGCCCCAGGTAGCACAAAAGCGACCCGGCCAGGCACAGCGGCACGGGCCCCAGCGGCAGCAGCGTGCTCCACAGCGGTCGCAGCCGCCCGACCAGGTGCACCACCAAGGGCCCCAGGACGAGCCCGAACAGGGCCTCGGCGCGGGCGGCCCACGGCGGTCGCCGCAGCGGCACCAGCCCCAGCTTCGTCTCCAGCGCCTGCTCCAGCACCTGGGCGCGCACCTCGACCCCGGGGATCGGCTCGCCGAGCGGTGACGACGCATTATCCAGCAGGCCGACCCCGGTGAGGCCGACGAGCACGATGCGGCCCTCCAGCGCTCCCGGCGGCAGCTTGCCGTCCAGGATATCGCCGGCGGGGATGAACCGCGCCGGCAGGTGCGGGGCGTAGTGGACCCACATCCGGCCATCGGCCTCGGTGGGCAGCCGCAGGCCGCCGACCTCGACCACCGCCCCGAAGCGGTCGCCGCGCATGACGATGCGATCGGCGTGACTGGCGACCCGCAGCATCTCCAGATCCAGCGAGGGCACCGGCCGATCGGCGATGCGCACGAGCAGCGGCATCCGGCGCACGATGCCGTCCCGCTCGGGGGGCTGGGCGAGGTTGCCGCGACCGCGGGCCGCCCGATCGAGCTCGGGGATGCACGGCACGGCGCTGTCGAAGCTCTGCAGCTGCAGCGCCAGCGCCCCGCTCTGCAGCAGCACCGGCGGCGTCTGCAGGTCGGTGGTCGGGGGCGGCTGCTCGACGAGGACGCCGGCCACGCCGAGGACCACCGGCGCCGCCGCAAGTCTCTGCGCGAACAGCGCATCGTTGCGCGGCAGCTTGGCGAGCCCCGGGCGCAGGGGCTCGAGCAGCGCCTCCAGGTCCGGCCGCTCTTTGAACACCTGCTCGGGCGACAGCCGATCGGGCTCGGGGAAGATCATGTCCATGCCGATCACCAGCGGGTGCTGGCGGTCGACCTCGCGGATGAGGCGCGCCAGCAGGTGCCGCGGCCACGGCCACTGCCCGTAGCGCTGCAGGCTGGCTTCATCGATATCGATGATCAGGACGCGCGGCTGCTGCGGCCGCGGCCTGAAGATCTGCAGGCGATCGAAGGCGCGCAGGCGCAGCTGCTCGACCGGAGCCGGATCCACGGCCCGCAGGATCGCCAGCGCCGCCAGCACCAGCAGCCCCACCACCGCCCCCGCGCGGCGACCCGGCGGCGGCAACAGCTTGCGTAGCTGGCTGCGCATCCAGCTAGAGCCGGATCTCCAGCCCATCGTACGCCGCGCTCACCCGCAGCGGCTCGGTGAGGTCGGCGGCGGCGCGCGAGATCGCCTCGAAGCGGATGGTCTCGGCCAGCACCTTGTCGAGCATCGCGTCATCGAAGACCGGCTCGTGATGGAACAGGCACAGGTGGCGGGCGCGGGCCAGCTGGCACAGCTCGACCGCGATGATGTTGCTCGAGTGGCCCCAGTCCTCCTTGACCGAGACCGCATCCGCCAGCGAGTACATGGCGTCGAAGATCACCAGATCGGCGTCGCGGAAAAAGTCGATGAACGGGTAGCTCTCATCGAGCTTTTCGTACTTGTGCTCGGAGTCCGTGGAGTACACCACGCTCCGCCCGCCGCGCGCGAAGCGATAGCCGTAGGAGTCGCCGGAGTGCTGCTGCTTGAGCAGCTGCACCTCCAGTCCGGCGATCGAGTAGCGCGGCCCGGCCTCCAGCTTGACGAACTCGATGCGGGCGCCGAGCTTGTCGAAGTCGACCGGGAAGCAGGGCGCCGACTGCTGGCGCATAAAGGCGCGGCGCACCACCTCCTCGACATCGTGGCCGCCGTGGATGCGGATCACGTTGCCGGGGATGTAGGCCGGGGTGAAAAACGGGAACCCCATGATGTGGTCCCAGTGCACGTGCGAGAGGAAGACATTGTACACGTTGCGCGGTCCGCGCTCGGCCAGGACCTTCTGCCCGAGCTCGCGCGCGCCGCTGCCCAGATCGCATAAGACCAGCTCTTCGCCGCCGCAGTCGAGCTGCACGCACGAAGAGTTGCCGCCGTAGGTGCTGGTGGTGGCGAAGTCGAGCTCGCGGTCGAGAAACTCCTCCATCGCGGCGCTGTCGGCGAAGCGGCGGCCGTCGGCCTTCTTCAGCACGGCGCGCACCTTCTGCCGCACTGCCGCAGCCGACAGCGGCGCAGGGAGCGAGCCGCGGGTTCCCCAGAAGCGGATCGTAAGGACGGGCGGCGTGACCGGTGGCGGCGCGGACATCGAGGGCTCCATGGTGGCGGCTACTGCGGCCGGGCCGCGTCCCAGGCCGCGGCGTCATCGGGAGACATCCAGGCGATCGCCTCCCGGGCGGTGGCGAAGCTCTTCACCACGAAGTTGAAGCGGCTGATCTCGAAGATCTCCTTGACCACCGGCTGCAGCGCCGCGACGGCCAGCTTGCCGCCCGCGAGCTTGGTCTGCTTGGCGGCCATCATCAGCGCCCGCAGCCCGACGCTGCTGATGTAGGCGACTCCCGCCATGTCGACCACCACCAGGGCCGCCGGGCGCCCCACCGCCGCGGCGAGCCGGCTCTGGAAGGCTTCACTATGTGCAGCGTCGATGCGGCCGGACGGACATAGGACTATAACCGAGCCGCAGACTTTCTCACGAATTTCCATACCTGCTCCTCCAGGGCGGCGCTGCGGCGGGTGCCGCTGAGACTCCTTTCCCATCTTCGCCGATCTCGCCAGCGCCCGCCAGAGCGATTCTTCCTTGCCAGCTCATCGTTTTTATTTGGACTGTTTAGTACCGGTTTTTACCGGGTGGCGTCGCCGGGATCGGCTGGCGCCGCCGGGCGCCGCTAAGTAGCAGGTCCTTAATTACTCCGCCGATCGGGGGCTTGGTGGGAGCGGAGCTCACCGGCCAGCGACTGGTCAAGACGTCGCTCAAGGCATCGCTCAAGACATCGCTCAAGGCATCGCTCAAGGCATCGCTCACCGGGGCCCGGCCGCTCTTGTCGCGACAAGCCGTACATTTCGAAGACCCGCAGATGCACTTGCATGAACCGCGCTGCCCCCAGCGCCAGGAAGACGATGAAGACCAGCCAGCCCATCAGGAGCTCGCAGATGACCAGGAGCTGCAGGAACCCGCTCTCGGGCATCCGGAACCCCAGGTTGACCCGCACGAAGACCTGCACACTGAAAAGAAACGCATCGCCGAAGTAACCGGGCCGGGCGGTCACACCTCCGCCGGTCAGGTAGCCACCGGCGAAGAGCGCCACCAAAAGGACATACACCGCGCCGGCCATTAGCAACAGGCGCGGCCATGAGATCACAAGCAGCCAGAGCGTAAAGGACATGCCGCGCAAGCGCGGCGGCTCTGCTCGACCGTTTTTCCCAAGGTCGGCGAGCCGTACGGATACAGCTTTCTTGTCCGCCATAACAGCGCTCCCAGGTTGCCGCTTGCGCCGCCGCAGCAGCGCAGCGGCGCGCGACCGGAACGGTCCGCCGATGGACCGTCAGCACTTCATGTTTGCCGCGACCATCACCACCAGCATGAGAAAGCCAAGCGCGGGGATGATAAAACCGCTCCCGCTGCTCCGCGCCTCGGGTGCCGAGGTGTCAGCTTCGGGCGGAAGGTCTGGCTGAGGGTCTGGCGTCGTACTTTTTTTCTCTTTGGACATGGGGGACATGGGGGACAGAGGGGACATAGGCTCTCCTTGGCCGGCGTCCGCAGGGACGCCACCGAAACTCAGAACGAAGGTTCAAGTTCAGGAGAGAACGGGGGGAGGTCCGCGCGAGAGGCGCGGATGGGAGGGACAGAACGCGGCGAACGGCCTGGCCGGTGAAGGGGGACAGCTCGCGGCAAGGAAATCCGCGGCGCCAAGCGGCACCGGCAGGATCGCCACCGCAGAGCTCTTGCCGCCCGTCGGCCGCGAGCTGCCGCGGCGCTCTGGCGCGAGCACCGGCCGCTTGGCGGCGCTCTGCAGGGCGAGTCGATTCTCACGCGAGCGGACGGCCCCTGCGGGCCCGCTGCTGACGGTCACGCGCGCCGCCGCCATCGCCATCATGGAGAGGGCAAGAGCTAGGGCCAGCGCGAGCCGCGAATACACGTAACTACCCTACCACGCCAGAGCTCGCGTTCCTAGCGGTAACAGTATAATCTCAGCCCAGCGCATGCCTCTATTAAACCAAGTTGCGATCCTGCTTATCGCCGCGGTCCTCGCGGTGCCCCTTTTCAAGCGCCTCAAGCTCGGCGCCGTCCTCGGCTATCTTGCCGCGGGCCTCATCATCGGACCGTGGGGCGCCCGCCTCATTACCGATGTTCAGAGCATCCTGCACTTCTCGGAGTTCGGGGTCGTCCTGCTCCTATTTCTGATCGGGCTCGAGCTCAACCCATCGCGGCTCTGGATCATGCGGCGCGCGGTGTTTGGCCTGGGAGGGGCGCAGGTAGTGGCGACCGCGCTAGTCCTTGGCGGGCTCGGGGTCGCGCTCGGGGCGCCAACCCTGCCGGCGTTCGTCGCCGGGTTCGGACTCGCCCTGTCCTCGACCGCCTTCGTGCTGCCGATCCTGGCCGAGAAGAACCAGCTCGCCACGACGCACGGGAAGGCTTCCTTTGCCGTCCTCCTGTTTCAGGATCTGGCGGTCATTCCGCTCCTTGTCGTGCTGCCGATGCTCGACCGCGGCGGCGCCGATGCGCAGCAGACGGGCTGGCTGCTGGTGGCGCTGAAGATCGTCGGCTCGCTGATCGGACTGGTCCTAGTCGGACGGTACTTCCTAAGGTCGGTCTTCAAGCTGATCGCCGCCTCTGGGAATCAGGAAATCATGACCGCCCTGGCGCTGCTGGTCGTGGTCGGGACCGCATCGATCATGCACTACGTCGGGCTGTCCATGTCCCTCGGGGCGTTCCTCGCCGGGGTCCTCCTTGCCGAGTCAGAGTATCGCCATGAGCTGCAAGCCGACATCGAGCCCTTCAAGGGACTCTTGCTCGGCCTGTTCTTCATGGCGGTCGGAATGTCGGCCAACCTCGGCATCATCCGCGACGTACCGTTGAAAGTAATGGCGGTGGTCGTCGGATTCATGCTCGTCAAGTCCCTGGTCGTCTACGGCGTCGGGCGCCTGTTCGGCCAGAGCCGCGACGTCGCGCGCAACCTGGCCGCCGCGCTCTCCCAAGGCGGCGAGTTCGCCTTCGTCCTGTTCGGAATCGCCACCGCAGCCAAGGTCCTCAGCCAGCCCGCGGCGGACTTTCTGGTGGTGGTGGTGACCGTGTCCATGGTCCTTACGCCGCTCGCCTTCACCGTGAACGAAAAAGTCCTCTCCAAGTGGTTCGAAAAGACTGAGCACCGGGACTTCGACGCCATCGGTGATGACGAAAACCCGGTGGTCATCGCCGGCTTTGGCCGCGTCGGTCAGATCGTCGGCCGCGTCCTGCGGCTGCGCAAGATCGGCTTTACGGCGCTCGATGCGGCGCCGACGCATGTGGACTTTCTGCGCCGCTTTGGCAATCGGATCTATTACGGTGACGCGACGCGGCTCGACCTGTTGCGGGCGGCGCATCTGGACAAGGCCAAGCTGCTGGTGGTCGCCATCGATGACATGGTCGCTTCGGTCAAGGTCGTGGAGCTTGTGCAGCGCCACTTTCCCCAGGTGAAGATCTATGCGCGCGCGCGCAACCGGCAGCACGCCTACCAGCTGCTGGCGCTGGGGGTGAACATGCTGATCCGCGAGACCTTCGAGGCCAGCCTGACCCTGTCCCAGCAGGTCCTTGAGGGCCTGGGAATAGACCCAAAGAGCGCCCGGGAGTCCATCAGTAAGTTCGCGGCCTACGATGAGACGATGATGCGGACGACCTACATGCACCGCCACGACGAGAAGAAGCTCGTGGAGTCCGCCAAGCAGTATGCCGCCGAGCTGGAGAGCCTGTTCAACACCGATGCGGAAAACGAACCGGCGCCGCCCGCGGCCCAGAGCGACTCGGCAGCCTGAGCGCGCAACCTACGACGACGCGCTATCTCCCGCAGGTCACCTGCCCCGGATAACTATCGAGCTCGATACAGCTGCCCGTGCCGCACGTCAGTAGCTCGCAGATATTGGCGGCAACACAGGCTGGGCCGACGGTCCCCGTATCCAAGAAGACCACAGCGCACTGGGTGTGGGCAGGGCAGTCTGGACCATCGACGCTGCACGGGCCATACGTATCCAGCTTGGTGCCGGTCTTCAAGCTCGGTTGCGTGTACCCATGAGGAAGTTTGTAGGCCTCAGCCTGAGGAAGGTTCCCAGTCCCTCCCGGGGACCCCGGAGCGGGTCCTGAGCTTGTCACCTCGCCACAGGCTGAGAGGAACGAAAGGATCGAAAGCGCAACTCCGCAAAACAGTTCTTTCATGACAACACTCCATTGTGGTCTTCGATTCGATTCTCGAAGGTCTCGTCAGCACCCGGCACAAGGGCGCCAACCGGCACCGCAGGCGGCGCGCCTGGCTTTCGAGCAATCAGCATGCCAGCGCGTCGGCTCCCCTCTCTCCGGGAGGCTACCTACGAGAGCTGAGCCTTGCTGCCAGCAGCCCGACTTCAGAGATCTGTCATCCAGCAATCTAGCCATCACTTGTTTGCTCACAGCGATTCCCTGAGCCGCCCCGTAGTGACCTACGCCACCGCGATATGTCTGACAGTGAACGACAATGCGGTGCACGCCGTTTTCAGCGCGATTTCGTCGCGGTGGGATGGTCGTGGAAACTTCAGACTGGGTTTGTCGACGGAAGATATAGCTCGCAGTGGATGATTCCCGCTGCGTGCGCGGCGCCCAGGGCGGCGGCCATCTGCT
>DAOMZC010000176.1:0-9572 GCA_035437965.1 Pseudomonadota bacterium | reverse complement strand
GCAGCAGTCGCGCGCCGCCCATAACGCCGCCCTGCGCGGCGATGAGGCGGCCTTCACCGCCGCGATTGTCCGCGTCCTCGGGACGCGCGGCGGCGCCTACGAGCACGCGATGCTCACCTACCTGCGGCGCTGCTTCGAGCCGCTGTTTGGTTCCCCCTACCAGATCACCGTGCCCTACGTGAAGGGTCTGGTCGAGGCCATCGTGGAGATGAAGCGGCTCCTCCTGAAAAAGGACAGCGGCTTTGTCCCGCCGCAGGAGGGCCTGGTGTTCATGAACCGGCTGCAGTTCGGCTTCTACTCCGTGCTCGCCCGCCTCGATGTCGAGGCCGACTATGCCGCGGTCGAGCGCCGCTTCTTCGCCGAGGCGGGGCTTGATTAGGGGCTGACGGGGATCGGCGCTCAGACCAGGTGCAGCGTGTCCAGATCGACGCCGGCGCGGCCAAGGAGCTGGGGCTGCTCGGGATTGGGCAGGTTCATCAGCTGAATCTGGAGGCAGCCGAAGTCGAAGGCGCTCTGTAGGGGCTCGCCCTGGGCGAGGCCGGCGTAGAATCCAGACGTGAATGCCTGGGCGGCGCGGTCCTCGATCTCGCCCGAGATTCCGATCACGCAGTCTACATGCTTGGCCATCGCCGCCGCCTGGACCGCGGAGTAGCAGGCGTTTAGCACCACGCAGCGCAGCCCCTTGGCGGCGAACAGCTTGAAAAGGTTGCTCAGCGCCGCGGCGGATACGGGCGCCGCTCGACCGCTATCGTCATTTAGGAGAAGCTCCCCCTGGGCGAGTCCGTGGCCGCTGAAGTGCAGGATCGCGGGCTTGTAGCGCAAAAGGGTCGTGCTGAGATCCGCCGCCGTCACCGCCCAGGCGTCTTTCAGCTCGAAGCGGTCGCGGAGCGGGCCGGTCTGGATGCGCCTGTCGATCTCGTGCCGCTCCTTGGGCAGATTGAGCTGGACGTAGTCCGAGGGGTTGGCGCCGAGGAACAGGATCCTGATCACCCCGGGCGGCGGTGGCGGTGCGGTCCGCTCGACAGTGACGACCGGCGGTGCCACCGAACGCGACGCGCCCTGCGCTTCGAGCGCCTCGACGACCTTGCGGATTCCCTGCACCACCTCGACCCACGCCTGGTCGCGATCGCGCCGCTCGGCGACCGCGCGCCCGTCCGGGATCATCCGCAGCTCTTTGTAGCGCAGGTCCTTGATGTTGACCGGCCGCCACAGGACCGGAATCACCCGCGCGCCGCGCAGCTGTCGCTGCACCAGCGCATCGGCGATATCGCGGTCGCGATCGATCTCCAGATCGGCGCTGACGAGCAGGATGATGATCGGCGCCTGCGTCACCCGCGCCAGCCACTCGCGCTCCTGGTCTTCACCGCCGATGACCATGTCGCGGTCCCAGAGGCTGATCTTGCCCGCGCGGGCAAGCGGCGTCAGGTGTCGTTCCAGCTCGCGGGCCGCTTCTATATCGCGCTCGGAGTATGAAAGCAGTATATTAACCGGCATCCGCCCATCCTACAGCGCGTCCACCGCCAGGGGAATGGGCAGCGCGGCGGAGACGTCGGTGACGGCTAGGCAATCACCGGCGCGCTCGGCGTCGGGTCCGCGGGCGGCGGATCGACGACTCCCGGGGTCGGCTCGCCCGGCTCGGACTTGGGCTCGGGCCGGGGCTCGACAATCGGCGGCTGCTGCGGGGGCGGGTCGATCTTGGGAGCCGTCGGCGTCTGCTCGGGCGGCTCCTCGAGGGGGACCTTCTTCTTGGGGACATCGGTTACGGTAGTCATGATCTCAGCTTAGCTCCGCACGCCGCTGCGGCAACGCGGCGCGGGCGGTCGGGGCGGCTCGCGACAAAGGGCGCCCGGCTAGGCGGTGGCCTCGGCCGCCCAGAAGCGCCCCCATCGATGACTAGGGCGTTGTCAGGCTGGACATCGCGACCGCCGCTGCGGCTCGGAGTCCACGGGTCCGCAGCGGCGGGCGGAGCGGCTGCGGACAGAATCGTCTCAGCCGTGCGATGGCGCGGCAGGGCCGCCGTTCACCGCGATGCGGCGGTCCATGATCGCGGCCCGCGTGCTGTCTATAGCGAGGATGAGAGCGCCCATCGTGCGCGTACCCGAAGCGCGCTTGCGCGCCTGGCGGACCGCGGTGACGACCAGCGAGTCGACCTCGGCCGCAATCTGATCGAGCTGGCGATTCGAGGTGGCCGCGCGCGAGCCCGCGAGCAGGACCAGCAGCCGGTCGAGCAGCTTGTCGACCAGCTCGCGGCGCCGCTTCATGACCCGCTGCCGCAGCCAGGCGAGCCCCGAGACTACGCCGCCGCCCGAAAATAGGATGATGTAGATATAGTCCGCGTAGCGCTCGAGGAACGTCTTCTGCTCGCGCGCGAAGTAGTCGATCGCGCCGGGATGATTCGGCAGCGCGGCACCGACGGCGCTGTCCGGGTCGATGGCCTGCATCCGGTTGGCCAGCGGCGTCGCCCGGGCAAGCCGCGAGCGCAGCTGAAACAGCGCCTGGGTGAGGCGGGCCACCGTCACCCGATCGAGCTCGGAGCGCGCCATCAGGCGATAGGAGACTCCCACCGTCTTGACCTCTTCGGGGGGCTGCTTGCGCGCCCCGCCCAGACCGCCGGCGGGAATCTCGACCTCGCTGAACCTGGGCAGCTCCTCGGCGATGGCGGCGGCTTCGTTTACCGTCAGGACCTTCATCTTGCTCTCCGCCACCTTGTTCAGGGACTTGACCAGCGCGGAGACCACGGCGCTGCCCGGCGTGGCGACCAGCGCGACGGCCTCCACCCGCTGGGCGGCAAGCGCGGCGCTCGCTTCGGTGAGCGTGAGCGGCACCAGCGTGACCCGCGGCGGCGCCAGGTCATAGTAGGCGAGGATCGCCGTGATCGCCGCGGCATCGGCTTCGTGCTGGACGATGACTCCCAGCTTGCGCTGCGCCAGGTCGCCAACGTCCGTCAGGCTGGCGCCGGATGGGGCGATGAACAGCGCCGCATCCTCGTGCAAGACCGTCACCGTAAGTCCATCGACCGGCAGAAGGACATCCGGCCGCACCACGGCAAGCTCCGCCTGCTTGTTCTGCAGCGCCTCGGCGCTCTTTTGCAGGGTGTCGACGCGCAACAGGCGCACCTGGAGATCCAGCCGCTGCTGTCGCAGCGCTTCCGCATACGCGGCGAGCAGCTTGGCCTCATCCCCATCGGGCGGCGCCACGGCGATGGTGACCACTGTCGCACGCAAGAAGAAGAACCACATGCTGCCCGCCGCCGCGAGCGCCGCGGCGATGAGCAGGATCGTCCAGGTCTTTCTGATCGGCAGTTCCGCCACGAGGTCGCTCCCGCACCGTACCCGGCCTACCCGGGCCTACCTTGAGCATGCTGGACGCGAGCCCGACGCGCCACGATCATTGTATCGGCTTCATGCCGGCCTTCACGCACCGGCCTCCTTCGAAAAACAGATACGCGCTGCCGGTCCGCAAGAGCCAGCGACCGCTGCCCTCATCGCGAATGCTCAACGCGCGGTGATTGTGCGGCGGATCGCTGAAGGCCTCCATATCGAGCTCGGGCCGGGTATCGATCTTGCCACCGCCGCGAACCAGGCGCACCGCGGGGCCGATGAGGGACTCCACCACCTGGGTCTGGCCCAGGTGCAGCGCCTGCAAGAGCCGCCAGAAGGCCAGGTCCACGGCCGCGTGCGGGCTCGGCGCGTACGGGTAGTGCAGCATCGGCTGCTTCTTCGCGCGCGCCTCCTCGTCAACGAGGAAGCGCAGGGTCGCCGGGTCGAAGACCAGGTAGCGCGCGTTCTGGGCCACGAAGGTCCGGCGCTCGGCGTCGGTCTTGAACGTGCGGCCGAGCATGTCTTCGAGCCGGCTCTGGACGAAGCCGCGCACCTCTCCGCTGTCCTTGAGCCCACCGGGCGGACCACCGGGCGGACCGTCAAGCAGCGCCGAGAAGGTCTGCACCACCAGCGCATCGGTGCGCACAAGGTCCAGCAGGCCGATGCTCGTCCACTGCAGCCGGGAGTCGGTGCGGGCCAGGGTGGCGAGCGCGCCGACGCTCGCTCGCCCGGAGCTGACCAGGGCCCAGGAGGCCGACTGCCGTTCCTCTGCCGGGGTCCGCGGATCGGCGATGCGCTCGACGCTCTTTCGTACGAAGTCGGGATTCAGATCCTGCCAGCCGAAGCTGCGGGCCGGCGCCAGCAGCAGTCCCACAAGCGCTCCGGCGAGGAGGAAAAATCGGTTCGCGAGCATGGTGCCTCCCAGTTTGCAGGATGAAACGGCTGTCGGGTGTATTGGATCCGTGCTCGTCTGCCAAAGATGCAGCGATTAAGTATTCGCGGCGCACTCACCCTGGGAAAGATACTAGCGGCTCGTGCCCAATCTGGGAGCTAGTCTTTTCAATGCTTTGAACCTCCGCATCACCGGTCAGCGAATGCCTCTTCGGGCCGCAGCCTGAGCCACTCCCGCACGACGGCTAGCGCGCCGCGTTCGTCACCTGCCTATCGGGAGGAGGAATGCTCATGCTCAAGCTGCGCGCGTGCGTTGTTCAAGGAGGATTCCTTCTTACCCTGCTTTTGGCCGCTCCCGTGGCGGTGGCAGCGGGCAGTGCGCAAGGTCCCGCTGGTCTTAAGACGGTGAGCGTACCTGCGCCGCCGAACGGTCGGGTGCTCCACTGGAACGTCAGCCGGCTCAACGAGGACCGCCTGCTCCTTCCGGGCGGCCGCGGCGCCTTGTATGCTCTGGGCGGCGGCCCGGCCGACTTTCACCCGGAGCGCACGCCCTGGGTCCTTGTGCATGGTCTGGAAGGCGACCCGTCCGACCTGCAGCCGATCATCAATCGATTCCGCGCGGCGCCGATCCAGCTTTATATCCTGCTCTTTGATGATCTGCATCGGCGCACCAGCCTCAATGGGAGTGATCTGGCGGAGGAGCTGCGGGCGCTCCAGCAGCGGGTGCTGGGGCCGGGGCGCGAGCTCGTGATTATCGGTCACAGCATGGGAGGAATCGTGGCGCGACGGGCGCTCAACGAGCTCACCCTGGGAGCGCGGCGGGGGATCGAGCAGTTCGCGCTGGTGCGGCTCATCGCCGTGGATACTCCCTGGCACGGCTATCCGGGGCCTTCGGACCGCGGCGCCGACCGCCTGCTGATCGGCCTGGCGCGCGCCTTTCTGCCGGCCGGGTATCTGGATATGCGGGTCAGGTCAGCGATGTTCCAGGGCGACCCGCAGAGCCCTTCGCCGGTCGGGCGCACGGGCCTGTTGGATGTTCAGCTCCCCGGCAACGTCACCATCGATCTGGTGTTCGCCGAGCGGGGGCTGGAGGTCCTCGATTACTCCGAAGGAGTGCTGACCGAGCTCGCGGGCAAGCTGGCCTGCTACTACCGCGACGAGACCGCCGTGCGCGGCGATGCCCAGCTGCGCGCCTACTGGAAGGCGCTCATGTCATCCAGTCAGTACTTCGGCTTCCAAGACGCGCTGCGCAGTCTGGGCGACCGCGGCAAGCTGGACGCACGCGCAGTGCGCACGGCGCTGGAGCACTACTTTCCCAAGCTTCCCGGCGATCATGAAGGAGTCCTCAAGGGCGATAGCAGGCACCGCGGCCTCCTCGACTACCTGGCGGCGAAGCTTGACCTGACGGGCGGCGAAAAGAGAATCCTTACAGAGAGCCAGCGGCAAGCTCTGCTCGCCGGGCTGGCGGAATCTGCGGCTCCCTAGCGCGGTCCGCGGCACCAGCCGGTCCGTGAGCGGCGAGGCGAGCCGCGGGCCAAGCGCGGCCGGCGACCTGCGCGGTCAGAACTTCTCGGTCGCGGGTCGCAGATCGAGCTCCTGCGTCCACACGGTTCGATCCTGCTGGTACAGCTGCCAGTACGTCTCGGCGATCGCGTCGGCCGACAGCAGCGTCGCGAGATCGCGATCCGGGGCCGCCGCGCGCAGCCGCGGGGTGTCGATCTGACCGTCGATGATGATGTGCGCGACGTGGATGCCGCGCGGCCCGAACTCGCGCGCCAGCGACTGCGCCAGCGCCCGTAGGCCGAACTTGCCGACCGCCAGGCAGGAGAACCGGGCGCTGCCCCGCAGCGACGCCGTGGCCCCGGTGAAAAGCAGGGTCCCGCGGCCGCGCTCGAGCATCGCCGGCAGCACCTGCTGCGCCGCCAGGAAGCCGCCCATGCAGTTGGCCTGCCAGCACGCGGTGAACTGCTCGGGCGTCACCTCGAGGATGCCGCCGATCTGGTAGGCGCCGGCGTTGTAGATGAGGACCTCGGGCGGACCGAGCTCGCGCCCGATCGTCGCGAACGCCGCCCGCACCGAGGCCGGATCCCCCGCGTCGGTAGCAATCGCCAGGCTGGTCCCCCCGAGCTTGTCGAGCTGCGCCTTGGCGTGGTCGAGCTTATCCTGCCCGCGCGCCAGCAAGGCCACCGCGAACCCCTCGCGGGCGAAGCGTCGCGCCGCCGCGGTTCCAAGACCCGGCCCGACCCCGAGAACTGCCGCTACTCTCTGCTTGCTCATCCGGCACCTCTTTCTCCGATGTCCAACTAGCGTACGAGAAGTTCCCTTTTTAGGGGAGCTGGCCGCGCACGACCGTCACTTTAAGGCTGCTCGGGTTCGCCGGAGTCCGCAGCACCCGGTGGGTGGCAGAGCGGAAGTCGCTGTCCTTGGCGTGGTAGATGTCGACGAAGGTCTGCGGGTTGCGGTCGACGAGCGGGAACCAGCTCGACTGGACCTGGACCATGATGCGGTGTCCGACCCTGAAGGTGTGACTGGTGTCGGGCAGCGCGAAGCGCACCGGGGTGACCTCGCCGGGGACGAACGGCGCGGGGCGCTCGAAGCTGTTGCGGAACTTGCCGCGCATCACCTCGCCGCGGATAAGCTGCTGGTAGCCGGCCAGGCGGACGCCGGTCGGGTTGGGCTCGGGCTCGCTCACATCCGGGGGGTACACATCGATCAGCTTGACGATGAAGTCGGCGTCGGTGCCGGTGACCGCGACCGCCAGGTTCGCCTCCACCGGGCCGCCGAGCGTCACGTCCGCGGTGAGCGGCGGCGTCTGATAGACCAGCACATCGGGGCGCCGGGCGGCAAAACGCTGATCGCCGACCATGTAGTCTTCTTCGATGCCGGCCGCCGGCTTGTCGCGGTAGGGAACCGGCTTGGCGGGGTCGCTGAGATAGGCGTCCAGGCCCTGCCCGTCCTCCGCGGCGGTCGGCGGAGCCACGCTGAGCCCACCGGCGGCGTGAAAGTAAAGCGCCTGCTGCTTGGCGGCCGGCGGCGGCCAGGTGGGATAGTGCTGCCACAGGTTGATGCCGGTCTCGAAGATCCAGGCACCGCCGGGCGAGCCCGCCGCCGACCGCCCGCCGGTCTTCCCTTTCAGGTGCCGCTGAAAAAAAGGAAACTCGATCCGCTCCTGATAGAACTGGCTGGTCTTGGCCCCGAACGACACGTCCCCCAGGTGGTCGCCGTCGGTGCGCGCCCAGCCGCCGTGGCCCCACGGGCCCATCACCAGCGCCACTTCGCTCCCCGGGCTCTGGCTGGCGAACGCGCGGTAGGTCGCCAGCGCTCCCCAGCAGTCCTCGGCGTCGAACAGGCCGCCGACGGTCAGGACGGCCGGCTTGGCGTTCTTGTAGTAGGGCCGCGGATCGCGGGCGCGCCAGAACTCATCGCGGGTCCCGTGCTGCATCACGTCGTTCCAGAACGCGATCTCGCCGTGCAGGTGACGCTCGTCGGCATGCGCCACCGCGCCGAGCCCGAGGAAGAAGTCGTAGGCGTCGCCCGCCTCGTACTCGAATCCCCAGTTCGCCTTTTTGATCAGCTTGGGACGCGGCTTGCCGAAGCTGGAGTAGAAGTCGAACGCCGCGGCCAGGAAGAACGCGCCGTTGTGGTGGAAGTCATCGCCGAGGAACCAGTCGGTCACCGGCGCCTGCGGCGACACCGCCTTGAGCGCCGGGTGGGCATCGATCGCCGCTTGCGCGGCATAAAATCCCGGATAGGAGATGCCCCACACTCCCACCTTGCCGTTATTTCCCGGCACGTTCTTGACCAGCCAGTCGATGGTGTCCCAGGCATCGGTCGCCTCGTCGGTGCCGCCCTTGGCCGCGTGCGGCCGCACATCGACGAACCCGCCTTCGGACATGAAGCGGCCGCGGACGTCCTGATGGACGATGATGTAGCCGTCGCGGATAAACAGGCGGGAGGGAGCGAAGCGGCGGATGGTGCGCGCGCGCTTGCCGTCGGGGTAGTTGTCCACTCCGTAGGGCTCGATGCTGTAGGGAGTGCGGGCGAGCATGATAGGATAGGTGCGCGTGCGCTCCTTGGGAGCGTAGATCACCGTGTGCAGGCGCACGCCGTCGCGCATCGGGATGCGGTGCTCGTACTTGACGTAGTGCTCGCGGATCGCGCGGGCGACTTCGACTTCGTCTTTCAGCTCGCCGCCGATGAGCGGGCCGTCCGCCTCGGGGCTGTCGGGCTTGGCGATGGCGGCGGGGGCTCGCGTCTCGGCCGCGCGGGCGGGCGCGCCCGGCGCGGACCACGCGGTGACAAACAAGGCGGACCATAAGATCTGTCGGGAACGGAGTCTCATCAAGGACCTCAAATAGGGAGTCATTACGTACCGGAGCAGCCAGGAACCGGCGGCGCCCAGCCAGCTTCCGGCAGGCTCGGGCCGCGCACCGAATTCAAAACCGCGCTATAGCTTTTGTTCGCAGCGCTCGCGCAGCGCGCAGCCCGCGCAGTCCGGCTTGCGCGCGGTGCAGGTGTAGCGACCATGCAGCACCAGCGCCGGACCGAAGGAGCACCACTTGTCCTTGGGGACCTTGCGCATGAGCTCTGCTTCGATCTTCTCGGCGCTCGCGGTCTCCGCGCAGTCGACGAGTCCCATCCGCCGGCTGACCCGGCTGACGTGAGTATCGACGACGATCCCGGAGGGAATCTGGAACGCGGTGGTGAGCACGACGTTGGCCGTCTTGCGGGCGACGCCGGGGAGGGTCACCAGGTCCTCCAGGCGCGCCGGCACCTGCCCGCCGAAGCGCTCGATCAGGGCCTGGCAGATCGCCTTGACCGTCCGGGCCTTCTGGCGGAAAAAGCCGGTCGGCTGCAGCGCCGCTTCGAGCTCCTCGGGATCGGCGGCGACAAACGCTTCCGGATCGGGGTAGCGCTGAAACAGGGTCGCCGTCACGCGGTTGACCCGCTCGTCGGTGCACTGCGCCGCCAGGACGGTAGCGATGAGCAGCTGGAACGGACTTTGAAAGTCGAGCTCATACTTGGCGTCGGGGTATAGCCGCTGCAGATCGGAGATGAGCTTTTTGATGTCAGGCATGGCTTCAGGTGGAGTCGGGAGTTCACAGGAGCCGCGGTGCGAAGGAGCGTGGGCGGGGTCCTACTTCTTGGGCAGCGCGTCGAGCTCTTGCCAGCGCGCGTACAGGAGCTCGACCTGGGCGCGGGCGCTCTCGAGGGCGGCGACGAGCGCCGGCACCTCGGCGGCGCGCTCTTTGTAAAGGGCGGGCTGGTTGAGCTGCTCTTGCAGCTCCTTGACGCCCTCTTCGGCGGTCAGGATCTTCTCTTCGATGGTCGCCAGCTCGCGCTGCTCGTTGTAGGTGAGGC
>DAOMZC010000175.1:0-9574 GCA_035437965.1 Pseudomonadota bacterium | reverse complement strand
CGTCGGCTGCCGCGGCTACGGCGCCGTGAAGCGCTACGTCGGGCGCTTCCACCTCGTCAGCGGCGAGGAGATGATGGCCGCCGGGGTCTTCGCCGGCCGCGCGCTCAGCCTCATCATGGAGCCGTCGGCTGCGGTCGTCGTCGCCGCGGCGCGCGACGGCCGGCTGGCCCTCGACGACGCCTCGGTCCTGGTGATCACCGGCGGCAACATCGACAGCGACGTCCTGCACCGCTGGCTCGCCGCGCCGCCGCACCGGTCCTGAGCGGCTCGCCGGCTAAACCCAGGCCCGAACGAAATACGAACCGGAGCGGGTCCTGTCACCTGCGGCACCCCGCGCTGGCGCGCCTTTGCCCCCGCCGCCACCCACTCCTGAGTGAAAATTACGGGGTTTCAGCTGGGGAGCGGTTTAGCTGGGAGGCCCGGACAGACCCCTGTGCGCTCGCTGCTCGGGCGGCTCGCGATCCAGGCGGTAGATCGGGTAGCGGTTCTGCTGGCCGTCGAAGGACGGGTGGCGCTCGTAGAAGAACCGCAGCCGCTGCGCCGGATCGCGGGCGAAGCCGGGCTCGCGCAGCTTGCCGAGGAACTCGCTGCGCAGCCGCGGGTCGGCGGCCAGCTGCTGCTCGGCGATCGACTCGGCGACATAGTCCTCCATGTACTCCTTCTGCTCGAAGATGGAGTTGAAGAAGCCCCAGGCGAGCAGGGAGTCCGGGCCGGTCGGCTCTAGGAGCTGCACCGCCAGCCGGCCGCCGCGCTGCGCCACCGGGACGTACAGCGCGCCGGACAAGAGCGGCACTTTCTCTTCCTGCCAGCGGCCCTCGACCTGCACGGTCTGGCGGCCCTCGTAGGGCTCGGGCCTGAAGGTGCGCGCGCTGACCCGGAACACCTGCGCCGTGCTCGGCGGCACCGCGGCGGGCAGGGCGCGGAACTTGAGGTCGTGGGCGCTCAGCTTGCGACCGACGAGCTCGGCCAGCTCGGGCGGGATCAGGTAGCCGGCGCGCGGCGCGCTGACCACTGCCTGGGGGGTAATCTGGCCATAAAACGGCACGTCCCAGATCTCGGGGCGGCGCGGATCGTAGCGCACCCGCAGGGCGCCCGAGACCGGCGAGGGCTCGACCGTATAGTGGTAGCCGGGGAAGCGCAGGCGGGTCGGCGGGCCGCCGGCCTCATGGCGCAGCGGCAGCGCGGCGCCGCCGAGCTTCTGGTCGTCGACGTCCGCCGCCTGGGCCGCCGCCAGCCAGCCCTTGCCCTGCGCCGCGACCTCGGCGAGCATCGTCGAGAGCACCGCGACCATCGTGCGCACCCGCCGCGGGTAGGGCTTCCACGAGTGCGCCTCGACGAGCATCGCGAAGCGGTTGCGCAGCGGCCAGTAGCCGGTCGAAAAGCGCGCCGGCGCCAGATCGGCCGCAAACCCCGAGGTCGGATCGTCCTGCTTGCGGAACGACGGATAGAAATCGAGCGCCAGGATGCCGGCGTCGCCGAGCCGCTTGACGCAGCGCGCGTTGAGCTCACCCCCGATCGCCCGCAGCCCCGCCGGGCCGGCAAGGCGCGGCTCGACCTCGACCGCCACTTCGGGCTGGAAGTCGGCGCCGTCGGTGACGTGCAGGTCGACGTAGAGCAGGGGGTCCCACTCGCGCAGCAGCTGCAGCATCGCCTGCATCTCCGGCGCCTCGGCCTTGGCGTAGTCGCGGTTGAGGTTGAGGTTCTGCGCCGTGGTGCGCCAGCCGCTCTCCGTCGGCCCATCCTGGTTTGGTCGCTGGTAGGGGCCGAAGCGCTCGTGGCCGTCGACATTGAACACCGGCACGAAGACCCAGGTGAGCTGCCCGAGCACTCCCTTCAGGGCCGCCGGCGCCCGCCCGCCAAGGAGCTGCCCGAGGAGCAGGAAGCCGGCGTCCTTGCCGTCGATCTCCCCGGCGTGGATGCCCCCCTGGGCGAGCACCACCGGCCGCCCCGCCTGCCGCGCCGCCTCTGCCGAGAGCACGCCGTCGGCGGAAGCGACGAGCGCCAGCATCGGCCGCCCGCCGGGGGTGGTGCCGAAGCGCTGGCAGCGCACCTGATTCGGAAACGCGCGCGCGAACTCGGCGCACAGGCGCACGACTTCATCATAGCGGCCGGTGCGCACGTAGCCGCTCTGCTCGCCCACGGTGGCCAGCTTCGCGGGGGTCGCCTGGGTCGCCGGGGTCGCCGGAGTCGCGAAGCTCGCGAGGTTTGCGGGTCGCTGGCCGGCCGGACCCGCCAGGGCGGGCGGGCTCGTCGCCAGGCTCCAAGCGAGTACGGCCAGGGTCGGGGCAAGCGGCCCCCGGGTGAACTTTGTCATGGCGCGCAACCTAGCAGAAGCCCGGCGCGCTGGCACGAGCCGCAAAGGGGCGGCCCCCTACCGGACCAGTGCGGGACCCCGATCCATCAAGGCGGCGGTTGTGATAGATTGCGCCCACAGAGAGGACACAGGACCGCCTTGCACGACGATATAAAGCAGCGTATGAGCGAGCTTACAAGCCAGCTCAAAGACGACATCTTCGGCGCCATCGACGAGGTCAGCGCCGCCCTCGAGTCCGGGGACCTCACCCGCCAGCTGCAGGCCGGCAAGCTGATGCCGCCCCTGGTCACGCGCTTCGAGGAGCTGGTCGCCCAGATGGCCCCCGAAGAGCGCGAGCGTTTCGAGCGCACCGTCGGCCGCACCCTGACCGACCTGCGGCGCCAGGCGGGCTTCCTCGCCAAGCAGGTGGGCGGCCAGAAGGCGGAGAAGGCGGCGGACGGCGGCGGGCTGCCGTTCCTCCTGCAGCGGACCCCCGGCAAGTCGATCCTCGGCGAGGATCGGCCGGTGCCGCGCGAGAAGCCCAAGTACAGCGTCGGCGCCGATGTCGAGTCGTGGTGCGGCAAGTGCAAGGAGATGCGCCTGCACCACATCGTCGCGATGCTCGGCGACCTGCCCAAGCAGGTAAGCTGCGCGATGTGCAAGAGCCGCCACGGCTACCGCAGCGAGCCCCTGCACCGCGGCGAGACGGCCAAGAAGGACCCCAAGACGCCGCCGCGCTCCCCGGCGATCAACGCCGAGGCGCGCCGCCAGCGCGAGCTGCGCCAGAAGCTGGAGTCCGAGCTCGACGCCGTCGCCTCCAAGGTCTTCGACCCCAAGGACAACTTCAAGTCCGGCCAGGTCATCGTCCACCCCAAGTACGGCCGCGGCAAGATCGAGACCGTCCTCAAGGGCAGCGTGCTCGTGCGCTTCCTCGATGGTCTGCGCCAGGTCTCGCGCACCTGATCTCTCGACCCGGTCCACCTTGGTCCGCCGCACCAGCCGGCAATGTACAAAGAGGACGTGCCTCGCCCGCCACGAGCGCGTCCGGGCTGCCCATGCCCGGCGGACCTCTGGTACACTGCGCGCGTCATGTCATCCCCCTTCTCTCCCGTCGATCCGAAGCAGAGTTTTCCCAAGCTCGAGGAAAAGATCCTCGCCTTCTGGCACGCCGAGGACGTGTTCCAAAAGAGCGTCGCGCCCATCGACAAGGCCACCGGCCAGGCGCGCCCGCTGTTCGTGTTCTACGAGGGACCGCCGACCGCCAACGGACTGCCCGGCATCCACCACGTGCTGGCGCGCGCCTTCAAGGACGTAATCCCGCGCTATAAGACCATGCAGGGCTACCAGGTGCCGCGCAAAGCCGGCTGGGACTGCCACGGCCTGCCCGTCGAGGTCGAGGTCGAAAAGCGCCTCGGCCTGCGCGGCAAGCAGCAGATCGAAGAGCTCGGGGTCGCCGAGTTCAACCGCCACTGCCGCGACAGCGTGTTCCGCTACATCAAGGAGTGGGACCGCCTGACCGCCCGCATCGGCTTCTGGCTCGACACCGAGAACCCGTATCGCACCCTGGATAACTCCTATATCGAGTCGTGCTGGGGTCTGCTCGGGGAGCTGTGGAGCCGCGGGCTGCTCGTCAAGGACTACAAGGTCACCAAGCACTGCCCGCGCTGCGGCACCTCGCTGGCCGAGGCCGAGGCCGGCCAGGGCATGAAAGAGGACGTGGACGACCCTTCGGTGTTCGTGCGGCTGCGGCTGCGGCCCGGCCAGGCGCTGCCGGTGGCGCCGGGCAATACAGATGGGGCGCCGGTGTCGATCCTCATCTGGACGACCACCCCGTGGACCCTGCCCGCCAACGCCGCGGTGGCGGTGAGCGCCGAGGCCGTCTACGCGGTCTACGAGCTCCAGCTCGACGGCGCCAAAGAGTACGTCATCTTCCTGCAGAGCCAGGCCGAGGCGATCCTCAAGGGCAAAAAGGACCCGGTCCTGCAGGGGACGCTGACCGGGACCGAGCTCGCCGGCCTGCGCTACGAGCCGCTGTACCCGGGGGTCGGCCAGGGCGGCGCCGACATCGACACCAGCGCCGCCTACCGCATCCTTGTCGATCAGACGGTGGAGCTTGGGGAGGGCACCGGCGCCGTGCACATCGCGCCGGCCTACGGCGATCTCGAGGTCGGCCGGCGGCACGGGCTGCCGGTCCTGTTCTCCGTCGGGCTCGATGGCCTGGTGCTGCCGGCGTTTTACAAGTTCGCCGGCAAGTTCTTCAAGGACGCCGATCCACTGGTCACCCGCGAGCTGAAGGAGCGGGGCCTTTTGTGGAACAGCGGCCGGATCAAGCACAGCTACCCGTTCTGCTGGCGCTGCGACACGCCGCTGCTCTACTTCGCCAAGGACAGCTGGTACATAAAGACGACGGCGGTGCGCGAGCAGCTCCTCGCCCAGAACCAGCGCATCAACTGGTATCCCGAGCACATAAAGGACGGGCGCTTCGGCGACTGGCTGCGCAATAACGTCGACTGGGCAATCTCGCGCGAGCGCTACTGGGGCACCCCGCTGCCGCTGTGGCAGTGCGACAAGACCGGTGAGCTCGAGTGCATAAGCAGCATCGCCGAGCTCTCCGCCAAGGTCGGCCGCGAGCTGACCGCCGACCCCGACTTCGACCTGCACCGCCCCTACATCGACGGCGTCACCTGGCCGAGCAGGAGCGGCGGCACCATGCGGCGGGTCAAGGACGTCATCGACTGCTGGTTCGACTCCGGCGCGATGCCGTTTGCCCAGCACCACTATCCGATCGAGCACAAGGACGACTTCGACTCGCTGTTCCCGGCGGCGTACATCTCCGAAGGGGTGGATCAGACGCGCGGCTGGTTCTACACCCTGCACGCCCTGGGGGTCCTTTTCCGCGGCGCGCCGGCGTTCCAGAACTGCATCGTCCTTGGCCACATCCTCGACGGCGAGGGCCGCAAGATGTCCAAGCGGCTGGGCAACATCGTCGACCCCTGGACGGTGCTCAACACCGAGGGCGCCGACGCGCTGCGCTACTACCTGTACACGGCCTCGCCGCCGGGTCAGCCGCGGCGGTTCTCGCAGGCGCTGGTGCAGAAGTCGCTGCGCCAGTTCCTGCTTACCCTGTGGAACTGCTACAGCTTTTTTGTCACCTACGCCGAGGTCGAGTACCACCGCCTGGGCGCCGCGGTGCTGCCGGTGCTGGAGCGGCCGGCGATCGATCAGTGGATCGTGGGGCTGCTCCACCGCCTCATCCAGCAGACCACCGAGCAGCTGGAGCGCTACGACCTCACCGGCGCGGCGCGCGCCATCGCCGACTTCGTCGACGTGCTGTCCAACTGGTACGTGCGGCGCAGCCGCGAGCGGTTCTGGTCGAGCCTCGACGGGCCGGGCGGCGAGGTCGGCGGCGCGGTGGAGCTCGACAAGCGGGCGGCCTATCAGACCCTGCACGAGTGCCTGGTCACCGTCTCCAAGCTGGCGGCGCCGTTCGTTCCGTTCGTCAGCGAGGAGATCTACCAGAACCTCGGCCGCGCGGGGGCCGGCGATGCCCCGCTCAGCGTCCACCTGTGCCGCTGGCCGACCGCCGATGCCGCGGTGCTGCAGGCGACCAGCGGGCTGCGCGCCGACATGGACGTGGCGCTGCAGGTGGTGTCGCTCGGGCGGGCGGCGCGCATGGACAACAACTTAAAGACGCGCCAGCCGCTGCAGGCGGCGATGGTGCAGCTGCCGAGCGCCGCGGCGCGACGAGCGGTGCAGCGCTTCGAGCGCGAGATCAAGGACGAGCTCAACGTCGAAGAGGTCCGCCTGGCCGAGGAGGGGACGGAGCTCGTCCACTACAGCCTGCGGCCGAACCTGCCCAAGCTCGGCAAGAAGTTCGGCAAGAAGGTCAAGGGCATCCAGGACGCGCTGGCGGCGCTGACCCCGGCCGCGGTGCGGGCGATCGCCGAGGCGGTGCTGCGCGAGGAGGCGGTCAGCCTGACCACCACCGAGGGCGAGCTGAGCCTGGCAGCCGACGAGGTCCTTCTGGCCGCGCAGGCCGCCGCCGGCTTCGCGGCCCGCACCGAGCAAGGGGTGGTGGTCGCCATCACCACCGAGATCACGCCGGAGCTGCGCGACCGCGGCATCGCCCGCGAGGTGGTGCGCGCCATCGGCGAGCTGCGCAAGAAGGCCGGCTGCAAGGTCGCCGATCAGGTCACCATCGGCTATAAGGCGACGGACCCGACGATCGCGGCAGCGCTGGCCCGCCACGCCGAGTTCATCGCCGCCGAGACCCTGGCGTCCCTGCACGGCGAGCCGCTGGCGGCGCCGGAGCTCTGCTCCACTGTCGATCTGGACGACGCGCAGATCGAGCTGACCCTCAAGCGATAAGGGGAGCTGCCCACAAAGTAATCCTTAAAGCAGACGCCGCGGCGGCGGAAAGCTAAGTACAGCTCCCTGAAAGTTGAAGCCCACCAGGTGCCTAGCTGGTCGGGGTCATGGAGGGGCCGCGGCAGGGACGGCAGCGGGCGGGGGCGCGGTCAGGAAGGCGTCGCTGGCGATGTCCTTGCGGCTCGCGCCGGCAAGGAAGACCTGCTTGCGCAGTCGGGCGACGATCTGCGGGCCACCGCAGAGGAAGACCCGGAAGCCGCGCAGCGACGGGTAACGGGCGGCGAGCAGGGTGTCGATCGCTCCCTCGAGGATGTCCGGGGCGGGGGGGTCCTGACCCGGGGGGACGGCGAGGCGCAGCGCGCTCGGCAGGTAGGTGAAGTTCGGATGCGCTGCGGCGAGCTCGCGCAGCTCGCGGCCGAGGTACAGGCCGTCCGGGCTGGCGGCGCCGTGCAGGAGCACCAGCGGCCCGTGGTGGCCCGAGCGCAGCGCCTCCTGGACGATTCCGTAAAGCGGCGCCAGGCCGGTGCCGGTGCCGAGGAGCAGGATCGGCTGCTCCGGCCGGCCAGCGACGTAGAAGCAGTCGCCCGCCGGGCCGCGCAGGTGGACCTGCTCGTCCGGCCGCAGCGTCTGCACGTAGGTGCCCATCTGACCACCGGGGTACAGGCGTATGTGCAGCTCGAGGAAGGGGTCGCGCCCGGGCAGGCTGGCCAGCGAGTAGCTGCGGGTAAGGCCGTCGGGCCGCGCGAGGTTGATGAACTGCCCGGCGGCGTAGGCGAAGTCGGCCTCGGGGCGCAGGCGCAGCCGCACCACCGTCGCGGACAGCGGCTCCACGCTGTGGACGCGGGCGGCGCAGCGCAGCTCGGCGTCGGCCAGGGCGACCGTGAGATCGCTGCTCGGCCGGGCGACGCAGGACAGGAAATAGCCGCGCGCCCGCAGGGTGTCCTTGAGCGGCTTCTGGGCCTCGGGCGGCGGCGCGCCGGCAACCGCGCGCACCAGGCAAGTCTGGCAGGCGCCGGCGCGGCACGAGGACGGCACCGGCACGCCGCTGCGCTGCAGGCACTCGAGCACTGTCTCTTCCGGGGCGCGGGCAAGCTCCCGGTCTTCGTAGTAAATGGTCGTCATGATCCTCCCCTGGCCGGCGCGCGCGAGCCGCGGCCCGACCGGCGCGAGTCGCGGCTAGGCGTGGCTCATCCGGCCGAGCACCGCGTCGCGCACCGAGTTGGCCAGCGCCGCCACCCCCTGCACCTGCTCCGGGCTCGCTCCGAGCTCGCTCAGGGTCTCGCCGAGGTGCGCGACCACGACGTCGACGTGGCTGTCGTTTAGCCCCTGCGCCACGAGGTGTGCGTGCGCCGCCTTCATATCGCGCCCGGTGTAGTGATTCGGCCCCCCGGTCACCATGGTCAAAAACGCCGTCTGCTTGGCCATCTGGCGATCCATGTCGACGCCATCAAAAAAGTGCGCAACGCGCTCGTCCGAGAGCATCTTACGATAAAAAACTTCGACAGCAGTCTCCATGCCTTCCGCTCCGCCAAGCTGTTCGTATAGGCTCTTCATGGTGATATTCTCCTCCCAGGTCGATCGGATATTATGCAAATGGTCTACATAATATTAATGCGCCAAGCGGCCGCCGCGTCAACCCCAACCTGTCAGGCTCATCGCGGGGCGACGGAAGTGACCGGGAGGCTTGCTCATGCAGCTGACTCAATTCTCTGATTACGCGCTGCGCATCCTTTTGTACCTGGGGACCCACGATCCCCAGCCGGGCGAGCGGCTGCCGGCGCTGGCCGACATCGGACGCGCCTACCGGATCTCGTACAACCACCTGAGCAAGGTGGCGCAGCAGCTGGCGGCGCTCGGCTTCATCGACGCGATGCGCGGGCGCACCGGCGGTGTTCGGCTGGCCCGCCCGCCGGCGCAGATAAACCTCGGCGCGGTGGTGCGGGCCACCGAGTCCCACTTCAACCTGGTGGAGTGCTTCGACCCGGCGACCAACACCTGCCCGATCGCCTCGGTGTGCGGGCTGACCCGGGCTTTACTAGAGGCCCGCGATCAGTTCCTGGCGGCGCTCGATCGCTACACGCTGGCCGACGTGCTTCACCACAAGCCCGAGCTCATTCGCCTGTGGCGGGTTAACGCAAGCTCGGTGCGCAGCCCCTAGCAGCGCCGGCGGCGCTAGAGCGCGGAAGTGGGTTGGAGTATGGTAGAGCCATGGACGCCCTGCTCCGCGCCGGCCTCACCGGCCTTATCCACTCGATTCACCGCCGGGGGTGGGCACCGGGGACGGGGGGGAACTTCAGCGCGCTGCTTGCGCGGAGCCCGTTCCGCCTGCTCATCACCCCGAGCGGCATCGACAAAGGGGAGGTCCAGGCGGCCGAGCTGCTCGAGGTCGACGAGCACGGCACGCCGCGCGCCGGCAGCGCCCGGCCGTCGGCGGAGACGCTGCTGCACATCGCGGTGATAAACGCCGTGGGCGCCCAGGTCGTCCTGCACACCCACTCGATCTGGAACACCCTGGCCTCCCTCAAGCCGAGCGCGCGCGACCCCGAGCGGTTCGAGCTCGCCGGCTTCGAGATGCTCAAGGGGCTGCGCGGCGTGACCACCCACCAGCACGTGGAAAAGATCCCGATCCTTGCCAACTCGCAGGACATGCCGGCGCTGCGCACCGAGCTCGAGCTGGCGCTGCACCAGCACCCCGGCGCCCACGCGGTGCTGGTCGCCGGCCATGGCCTGTACACCTGGGGGAGCGATCTGGCGGAAGCGCAGCGCCACCTGGAGGTGCTGGAGTTCCTCTTTGAAGTAGCGCTGCGCCGCGCCTAGGAGATCCTGATGGCCACTCTGCACATTCCCGACGAGAAAAAGACCATTACCGGCGCCCTGCCGATCCAGCAGTACCTGGCCGGGATCGGCATCGGC
>DAOMZC010000174.1:0-9660 GCA_035437965.1 Pseudomonadota bacterium | reverse complement strand
GGGCGGCCGAGGTTTGTCGGCGCGCCCGCGGTCAGCGCCAGCACCCCGCTGGCCATGTTGAAGATCGACGACAGCCAGCCGGTCGAGCCGGCGCCGGTCGAGATCACCACGCCGCTCGAAGAGTGCGGCTCGCTCTGGCCGCGCCAGCCGATGCGGTAGCGCGCCGAGACGTGCGAGGCCGCGCCCACGAACAGATCATTAAAAGCGAGCAGCCGCTGTCCGTCATCCAGCCGCACCTCGGCCAGGGTCACCTCGCGCGCCCGGTAGGAACCGCGCAGCACCGTCGTCACCGCCAGGCGCACCTGCTCGGGCAGGAACGGCAGCAGCACGCCGTCGAAGCGCTCGGGGTCGGGGTTGACCGCCAGGAGCGGCTGGCGATCGACGTACTTGGCGGTGTTGGCGACCAGTCCATCCTGGCCCAGGGTGACCACCAGATCGGTCGCGGCGAACATATAGGTCGGGGTCAGCTCGCGCTCTATTAGCTGCACCTTGAGGCCGAGGTCGAGCGCCTGGCGTACTTTGCCCAGCGCCTGCTTGTAGGCGGCGTCTTCGCGCTCGTACTCGCCGAAGTCGCCGCCGGCGTGCTCGATGCAGAACTTGGCCTGGGCGCGGGTGTTGAAGCGCAGGATCAGCTCTTCCAGGCGGGTCTTGCGGGTGACGATGACGATCTTCTCGAACGCCGGGGCGGACATGGCGGCCTCCTGGTGACGGCGGTTACTTGATGAGCGACCGCAGCAGGTCGGGCGAGATGTTGAGCTCACCGATCTTCTGGGCGTTGCCGGCCAGCTCCTGGAACGCCAGGGCGATCGTCGAGCGGGCGTCCCCGGTCGGGGCCAGCATCATCACCTTGCGCCAGTCGAGCTCCCCGATCGGAGCCAGCGTGGCCTTGAGCGCGTACGCCTTGGCATCGGCGTCCTTCATCTCGTTCTCGACCCGCTGCTCGATGAGGGCGGCGCGCTGCAGCTCCAGCGCGATCTCGGCCGCCATCTCGCTCTCGCGCATCTTCTGGCGCTTTTCCTCGATGGCGCGCTCGGTCTCAAGCTCGCTCTCTTTGATCCGTCGCTCCTGCTCGACCGCGGCGTTGCGGCGCGAGTAGATTGCCTCATCCGAGCGCCGCTGCAGCGCCTCGCGCGTCTCGGCCTCAAGGGCCTTGGCGACCTCCGGGGTCGGCCGGATGCCGAGGATGGACAGGCCGAGGATCTCAAGCCCCAGGGCGCTCACCTCCAGCGCGCTGTGCAGGGCGGCGAAGACCTCGCGGGTGATTGCCTCGCTGCTCGCCAGCGCCTCGCGCAGGGCGCGGCTGGCGACCGCGGCGCGCATGCGGGTGTGCAGGACCGCCAGCAGCCGCTCGGGCAGCTTCTCGGGATCGAGCGACGAGTAGCCGCCGCTGCGGTGCAGCGAGAAATCCAGCAGGGCGGCCAGCTGCTGCGGCTCGGCGACCCTGTAGGTAAGCTGCCCTTGCAGGGTCACCGTTTGAAAGTCGGCCGTGCTCTCGGTGAAGGCAAAAGGCACGTCGCGGCTGGCCAGCGGCACCAGCACGATCGTCGAGGTCGGGGCGTAATAGAAGAACGACAGCCCCGGCCCTTCGCGCTTGATCACGCCGTGCTTGTAGTGGAGTACGTAGGTGGTCGGCGGCGCCTTGATGAAGCGAATGTTGAACATCGGTCGGCTCCTGAATCGTGTTCTGCAAACAATAATAAAGTGTTTATCTAACACCCAAGATGGCGCTTACCGCGAGGTCTAGCGCGCCACCCGATACATGATGTCCGAGCGCAGCGCGTACTTGGTGCCGCTGCGCACCGGGCAGCCCTCGTGAAGCAGCAGGTGCTGAAACAGCAGCGCCATCCCGGTCTGCGGGCGGATGCACTGCCCCTGCTCGGGGAAGGCGGTCTCACCGCCGGTGAAGTCCTGGTTCAGGTAGATGAGGAAGGTCAGCAGGCTGCGCTCGTCGGGGCTGCGGGCGAAGGTGCCGTCCTGGTGCAGGGCGAAGCGCTGCCCCGGCTGATAGCGGTAGAAGCGGAAGCGCTCGTTGACCCCGACCACCCGCATGCGCAAAAGGCTCCGCGGCAGGTGGCCGAGGATGCGCTCGAACAGCTCGGCCGCCAGGTGGCGGTCATCGATGATCACCCGGCTGTTGCTGCGGACATTGGGGCGCATGACGAAGCCGCCCGGGGTCGCGATCGGGGCCGGCGTCGGGTGGGCCGCCTCGACGCGGGCGATCAGCGACTCGCACTCGTCCGCCGTCAGCACCGCGGGCACCGTCCACAAGAGCTGCTGCGTCAGGTCGAGGCCGCAGACATTTACAAGCAGCTCCGCTTCTTTGTCCAGCTTCGGGGTCATCGAGGTGTTCATGGCCAGCTCCAATAAGTGTCTTGCAAACACTATAATAGTGTCCAAGTGATAATTGTCAACTCGCGCCCGCTGCTCACACGCGAACCCCCCGGAGCTGCAGCAGATTTCAACGATGGCGGCAGCTGGACGATCGGGCGGCGCGGAGGAGAGCAGCGCGCCGCGCCCAGGCAGGCGTTGTCGACAGGGGCGTCGGCTCAACGTGGTGAGGATGGCGGCGGCTCTTGGGCTTGCGCAGAAAGCACGCGGTCAACGCTCGGCCCGCGCGAGCCGTGGACGCGGCCGTGAGAGGGCAGGGCATCCGAGGCTGCGGGCGGACGGGCGCCCCAAGCCTCAGCGCTTACTGGTAGCGCCGCGGCCGTTGCGCGGGTAATCGACGAAGATCTTGCCGGTGCGCGCGCTGTTGGCCAGCGCGGCGGTGACGGCGCGGGCTGCTCATCGGCGAGCTGGCGGGCGATGGCGTGGCAGCGCGGCTCGTCCTGCTGCCAGCTGCCGCGGCGCGGGGCTCGGTGGCGGGGCGGGAGTCTCCAGGACGACCTGGGCGGCCGGCTTGTCCGCGCGCAGGCCGACGAAGGCGGGGTGGCGCAGGATCTTCTCTGCGGTGAACTCGCTGAACTCGATCTCGGCGACCAGGCGCGGCTCGACCCAGGTAACATCCCGACCCCCGCGCACGCCGGAGACGGGCGGCTCCGCGGTGTGCAGGGCCGCGAGCCGCTGCTGCAGCTCGCGCAGGGTCTGCGCGCCCATGCCGGTGCCGACCCGCCCGGCGTAGCGCAGCCGGCCATCCGCCTCGTGAGCGGCGAGCAGCAGCGCCCCCAGGTGAGCGCGGCTGCCTTTGGGGCTCGTGTAGCCGATGATGACGAATTCCTGTCGGTTCTTGCACTTGACCTTCAGCCAGCCCGTGGAGCGGCTCGACACATAGGGCCTTCGGCCGTCCTTGCAGATGATTCCCTCCAGGTGCTCGCTGCAGGCGCGCTGGAACATCCGCTCACCGCTGCCGGTAAAGTGCTCACTGTAGCGCAGCAGCGGGTGTGGGTTGTGGTCGAGCAGAGCGGCCAGGAGCTCCTTGCGATCGAGCAGCGGCTGGCTGCGCAAGTCATAGCCGTTCAGGTAGAGCAGATCGAACACGCAGTAGCAGAGCGGGGCGTCTGCCCGGCCGCTCAAGGAACCCTGCAGCCGCTGAAAGCTGCTCCGCCCCTGGTCGTCCAGCGCCACCACCTCACCATCGACAAATGCCGACTCCACGGCGAGGCTGGCGACCGCCTCGGCGATCCCCGCGAACTTGCCCGTCCAGTCGTTGCCGCTGCGGGTAAACAGCTGGACCTGCGGAGCTGCGCCGGCGTGGCAGAGGCGCGCCAGGACCCTGTAGCCATCGAACTTGATCTCGTGAACGTAGTGCTCGTCCGCGGGCGGCGCCGATACGAGCAGCGCCAGCTGCGGGGCGATGAACTCGGGCAGCGGGTCGGCGGCTCGCAGTGCCGGCGGCACGGCGGCTGGTGAGCGGACTCTTTGGGAAGAGCTGCGGTCGCGCTGTTGGGCGGCGCTGGGAAGCGACTTGGGAATCGTGACAACACGAGAGCTCGGGCCGCCGTTCCGGGTTGCGTGGGCTGCCATGGGGGCTCCTCGGGCAGAGGAATATGGAAGAGTTTGCTTCTGCTGCAGAATAAGTCTTAGCCCGGATGACGGACTCTGCAATTTCATAGTTGGGTCCGTATGAACTTTTTGCGACCAGCGGTTCTGGCGCTGATCGCCAGCTCAGCCACTGCGGGTTACAGACTTGTACAGAGGGGAAGAGAGATTGCGGTGCGAGGTCTGGGAAGGACTTAGGGAACGGTCAAGCTGACCTGCGCGCTGGTACAGACTCCGCAGCCGCGGCCGCCGATCTCTTCGCTTGCATAGACTGGCGTCAACATCTGCTCGCCCAGCTTTGTATCGTCGGCTGAAACGGTGACCAGGAGCTTGGCTGGCCGAACCCCATCCAGTCGGATCGCGTCGGGCCCCGTCAGCCGAGCCATCGCAGAGCTGCACTTCAACGACCACTCGGCTCCCGCCATGGGCGATAGCGTGCAGCTGGTCAGCAGGGCTCCGGTCGCCGTCCCCTCGTTCACATCGATGCGGTAGCTTTTCGTCCCATCGAATCCCCCGTCCAGAGAGATACTGAGCTCGCTCGGGCAGCCTATGGTGGCGCACGGCCCGCAGCCGCTGAGCAGGAGCAGGGTCGCCGCAATTCCGCCTAGCGACCCGATGATGGAACGGAGACCTGGGGATAGTCGCGAGAACTGACTCATGAAAAAATCTCCTTTAGACAAAGTAGGGGGAAAGCTCTCAGCCATGGCAGCTGGCGGCCTGGCTCACAGGCAAGGCGCGTGCCGCAGCGGCTCTCCGCATTCAGTCACCGCAACACCGACAGAGCTGCAGCGGCGCGCCCCGCTTGCCGCTGGACGCCCGGCCATGCGGTGGCCGGACGATTCAGTCCACTGGCCGAATTCGGACGCTTCCGCTCAGAACTTGATCCGATCCATCTCTTCGGCGAGGAAGCTTGGCGCAAGATGGGCGTAGATGAGGGTCCGCTTGACGTCCGCATGACCGAGGACCTGCTGCAGCGCCAGCAGGTTGCCACCGGACATGACGTAGTGGGAGGCGAAGGTGTGGCGCAAGGTGTGCCAGGGCCGCGCAAGGGGGTGAAGGCCCGCCATGGCGATCAGGCTCGGCAGACCGAGCATACAAGTCGCGTTGTGCGCCATGCGCCAGTCGCCTTGACGCGAGCGGCGCGGAAAGACCAGACCCTCTGCAGTGCGCGGGCACTCCTTCTGCCACTGCGCGAGGATGGGAATGACCGCGGCAGGCAGACGGAGGTGGCGCGGCTGACCGGACTTCGGCACCGCCTTGAAGCTGCGGGCGATCGTGAGGCGGCGCGTGTCGAGGTCGAGGTCGCGCCAGCGCAGGCCGCACAGCTCTCCCTTGCGCACTCCCGTATGCAGCGCAAAGTGGACGGCGGCGCGCAGACCGCGGGCAGGGAGTCCGCCTTGCGCCGCCCGCTGCTCGGCGGCGGTGAGCAGCAGCCTTACTTGCTCGGTGCTCAGGAATGCCGCCGCGGTCGCGACGGCCTTCGTTGCGGACTCCCTGCCGCGCAGCGGGTGGGCCGGGACGAGCCGTTCGCGGACCGCCCAGGCAAGGCAGGTCTTCAGGTAGGCAATCGTCAGGACGATCGAGCCCTCGGCGCACTTGCGACCGAGCGCTGCGCGCAGCCGCGTGAGGTCGGACGGACGTAACTCAGCAGCGCGCAGCGAGCCCAGGCTGGGCAGCGCCCGCCGCAGCGCGACCCCGGCGCGCGCCCGGTACAGCGCCAGGTCCTTGAGCTGCGGGCGGCTGTACTCGGCAAGGAACCGCGTCACGAGCTCGGCGACCGTCAGCGGCGGCGGGGGCGGCGCGGGCACGCCGACCAGGCCGCGGGCGATGCGGGCCTCGATCTCGACGAGCATGCGGCGGGCCAGGGCGCGCGTCGGCTGGTGGCTGGCGCGCTGCTTGCGCCGGCCGTCGGCATCGACGTAGCGCAGGTACCAGCCGATGAAGCGGGCTCCCTTGGTCCGCCGGATGATCTCTCCCATGAGAACCCCCAGGTCCGATCGTACCATGGGGTCGTGGTCCGCTGGTGGTCCGCGCGGCGCGCGGGGGTCCTCGACGAGCGCAAGCCAGGCCTCCCGCGCGGCTGCAGTGCGCAGCGCGGCAAGTACGCGAAATCAGGAGCTCGGTCGCGGGAGTAACAGAGTACGACTTCTACCACCACAATGAGACCGTCGGAGCGCTCACCTACGCCGAGGTGCTGGGCATCTTCGGCCGCGAGGGGCTCGACGCCGCCACCGCGTGGTCGCCCCCGGCGGCAACCGACGCCGCCTTCGGGGCCTTCAAGCTGTACCGCAACTACGACGGCCAGGGTAACGGGTTCGAGTCGATAAGCGTTCGCGCGACGGTGAACGCCGGCGGCCGCAACGTACAGGCGTACGCGGCGGTCGGTCCGACGCGCGCCACCATCGCGCTGGTCAATGAGGATGCGACGCCGGTCGACGTGACCGTGGCTCTCGGCAGCTTCAGCGCGACGGGCGCCGCGGCCGTTTTTACCGGCAGCGGGAACGCGATCACCCGTCAGGCGGATGCGCCCGTGCAGGGCAACCAGGCGACGGTCCGCCTGCCCGCGACCTCGTTCGCGATGGTCGTGGCGAATGGCATCGCCCCGACGCTGCCCGACTTCTCCATGCCCACCCCCGCGGACGGCGGCGCGACCGTCCCGGGCAGCGCGGCGACCGGCTGCAGCTGCCGGCTCACCGCGGCAGCGAGCCAAGGACGCGCCATGGAGGCGGCGGGAGCAGCGATGCTGTCACTGGTCCTGCTGCGCCTCCTGCGCCGACGGCGGCGATTGGATGCGAGTGCTGGAGGGTAGCTGGCTCGCCGGAATCATTCCTACGTCCGCGGAAAGACCCTATCCGCGCTCTTTTAGGCTTGTGAGGGGCCGCTGCGCGAGCACCTTGCGCTGCAGCGTGCCCCAGTCCGTCCACTCGGTGCCGAACGCTCGATCGAGCACCGTGGTGTACAGCGCGAAGTGACCAGTCCAGCGCGCGTGGTGCAGGGCGTGATAGGTGAAGGCGTGCAGGAACAGCGACATGCCGCGCTCGCTCACCGCCTGCGGCATGAGCTCGACGTTGATGTGGCCAATGATGTTGCCGCCCCAGTGATAGACAAGATACAGCGCCCACGCCGCGGGGCTTATCTCCATGAAGCGCGACAGCAGCAGCGGCGGTACGAGGTAGCCGACCATCCACGCCAGGGTCTCAACGGTGCTCATCGACAGACCGCTGAGCGGCGTGGTGACCTTGGAGCGGTGGTGCAGCCGGTGGAAGCGGACCAGGGCGCTCGTGTGCAGGGCGCGATGGAGGAAGTAGTAGTAGACCTCGAAGAACAGCCATGAGGCGGCGAAGGTGGCGACGAACGACCGCGCGGTGGTGGCGCCGAAACGGACGCCGCCGCTCGCGATGGCCAGGGTGAACGCGAGCGTGGCGATGGCGACGAACCGGAGGTTGGCCACCGCCTCCCAGCCGTACTGCCCGGCGGCCAGCGGGACATCCCAGATGCGGCGGCGGCGTCCGTACGCGCTGCGCTCGAGCGCGAAGCCGAGCCAGCTGCTAAAGGCGGTCAACGAGCCGAGGAACCCCAAGACGAGCAAGCCGAGCCAGAAGGGCGAGGCCGGAACCTTGAGCAGCTCATATTCTCCGACGGATGACATCACCGCACCTGCCTGGTCTGTGACCATTAAATGAGTATAGTCAATTATGACTGCGCTCATTTTTTTGTCAACCGGCTTCGGAGCGGCTCAGCGCGGCAAGGCTCCGGCAAGCGCCTCGGCGAACAGCGCGCGCAGGTCGGCCACGCCCTTGCTCGCCACCGGCGGCTCGTCGGCCAGCCAGCTGAGGACGTGGAATCCGTACACGGCGAACAGCACCCCCGCGAACAGCGGCGCGCGCAGGTCGGCGCGCACCTGACCACACCCCTGCGCCGCCAGCAAGATCCCGCCGAGCGCGCCGAGAAAATCCTGATTCAGCGCCTCGTACGAGCGCTTATGCTCCCCGCTGAGGGTGAGGAGCTCCCGCACGAAGCGCCGCCCGAGGTCGGGCACCTCGGCATAGCGGCGATAAAACCCGGCAAAGATATGGACCAGCTGGTCGAGCAGCGCCCCCTGGCGCGGCACCGTCGCGAGGCCCTGCTGGCACAGCTGCTCCAGCTGGTCGCGGAAGACCAGGAACAGGAGGTCGCTCTTGCTCTGCGCATACAGAAACAGTGTGCCGGTGCCAATCTGCGCCCGCTCGGCGACGGCGCGGGTGGTGGTGGCCTCGTATCCGCGCTCGCTGAACAGGGCCCAGGCGGCCTCGCGGATGCGCTGCAGCTTGTCTTCCTTGTTGCGCTTGCGGAGTCCCTCTGGATTTGGTTCGCGCGGCTCGGGCATCGGCGTATTTCAAGCAGACTGCGCGCATCGGCGACCCGAAGCAAGTCCTGGCCGCTGCTGCCGCGCCGGCACCACGGGCGGGCGCGGGGGAGGCTCGCCTAACCAAGTGGCCAGCTGTTATGATGGATGGGCCGTGACCACCGACCCTGCGACCGCGGGCAGCCTCTACAAGCTCTGTCCCCGCTGTCAACACATCTACCCGGCGACCGATAGCTTCTGCCCGCGCGACCGCGCCGAGCTCGTTGCCGACGACCGCATCCTCGCCGGCAAGTTCATCCTCCAGCGCAAGATCGGCGAGGGCAGCATGGGCTCGGTCTATGAAGCGGTGCAGCCGCAGATAGGCCGCACGGTGGCGGTCAAGGTCCTGCGGCCCGATCCCGAGGTCATGATGCGCTTCGAGCGCGAGGTCCGCTCCGCCGGGGCGCTCAATCACGCCAACGTGGTCACGATCCACGACAGCGGGCTGACCGAGGACGGGCGCGGCTACATCGCGATGGAGCTCCTGGAAGGCGAGAGCCTGACCCGCCACCTGGAGCTGCATGGCCCCCTGGTGCCGATGGTCGCCCTGCAGCTGTGGGCGCAGGCCGTGCGCGGCATCTCGGCGGCGCACAGCAAGGGGATTGTCCATCGAGATTTGAAGCCGGACAACCTGTTCATCGCCCGGCGGAGCAGCGATGAGGGCACCGAGGCGGTGCTCAAGGTGCTCGACTTTGGCATTGCGAAGTTTCAGCGCGGTCCGGCGGCGCGCGGCACCACGCCCGGCATGGTGGTCGGCACCATGCAGTACATGGCGCCCGAGCAGCTTGAGGGGGCGGAGGCGGACCCGCGCGTCGATGTCTACGCGCTCGGGCTCATCCTTGTCGAGATGCTCACCGGGCAGCTGCCATGGGGGGAGGGCAAGGAGCCGAGCCTGGGCCAGTTCACGCTGCGCCTGGTCAAGCCGCCGACGCCGCTGAGCAAGCTGCGGCCGGAGCAGCCGTTTTCTCCCGAGCTCGTGAAGCTGGTCGAGGACATGCTGGCCCTGGACCCGAAACTGCGCCCGGCCAATGGCGGCGAGCTGTTCCACCGGCTGCGCCACCTCCCCGAGGCCCCGGCCGCGCCCCGTCCCGACGGTGGCGCCCGTGCTAGCAGCAGCGCCATCCAGCGCTCTCCCGACCTGAAGGTGACCGCCTGCCCGGGCACTGGAATGGTCGATCCGGCTTCCGGGGCCCCCGGCCAGCCCCAGTTGCTGCCCGGCCGCCGGGCGCTGCGGCTCCGCCCGCCGCTGCCCGCCCCGGTCGGTCTGGTGCCCGGCTATACCCTCTTCCCCCCCCTGC
>DAOMZC010000173.1:0-9681 GCA_035437965.1 Pseudomonadota bacterium | reverse complement strand
GGCGTAGATCGGCCCGCGATGAAAGAACGGATCGTGGGCCACGAAGTAGACCGGCACCTGGCTGGCCGGCAGCTGCCCGCGCAGAATTCCCACTTCGTAGGACTGGCCGAGGAGCTCGCCGCGAAACGGCGCGCACCCGAGCTCCGGCCAGCTGTGCCGGCGGCGGTACCACTCGGCGGCCGAGTGGTGGAACGGCAGCCAGACCTCGACTTCATCGCCCGCCGCCCACTGCGCGCGCGGCAGCGCGGCGGCGACGTCTCCCAGCCCGCCGGTCTTGGCGAACGGCATGCACTCGGCGCTAAGGTGACAGATCTTCATGACAGGGCTAGCGAGGTCACGGTTGCGCGGCAGGCGCCGCCGCCCTTGTCCGGGCGGATGCGCAGGCGAAGGTGGGTGGCGAGCAGGCCGGGCGGCAGCCGCCAGTCCTCGGCCTCTACGGTGGCGCCGCCGGGGCTGAAGTTGAACTCCTGGCGGACGAGCTCGCGCCAGGCGCGCCCGCCGTCCGTGGAGACCGCGAGGTCGAGCTCCTGGACGCGGGTGTCGCGCTGCTCCTCGATCTTCAGTGCCACCCGGCTGAGCGGCTGCGCCGCATCGAAGGCCAGGATCAGCGTCTGCTCGCCGGCGTCCTCGGCCAGCCAGCGGGTGTCGGGGCGGCCGTCGAACATGTTCTCGACCGGGTGGCCGCTCGCCTCCGAGCTGACGAGCACCGTCGCCAGCGCGGCGACATCGAGCCCGCCGGGCACCGGGGGCGCTGGCGGCGCCGAGTCCTTCAGGATCATTTTACGCATAGCCGGATATCTTAGCGCAGGAGCGTCCCCGCAGGTCATCGATACGCAGCCGGCTGCCGGCCCGCGAGGAGCGCCAGCTCACGATTCGGGGATCGCAGCGGGGAGCTCACCGGTGATCGCATGAGCGCGTGGGCTCGCGAGTACCTGGGCGCGTGGGCGCGTGGGCTCGCAGGGCGGGGGGGCTCGCGAGTGCTGCAGGTGGTTCCCTAGAAGGTGCCGCTTACCGCCGCGCCGTAGCCGCTGTCCAGGCGTAGCGGGACGATGCCCAGGGCCAGGCCGCCGGTCGGGGGGACGGTGGCGGCGCCCAGGTCGCCGCTGCGGTAGCGCGCAAGGCGAGTCACCGCCACCGTCGGTCGGCTGGCAATCATGATCTCGCTCAGGAAGACCCCGATGGTCGTGTTGATCGCCGCCGACTCGGGGCGCTGCAGCGCGTAGCCCAGCACCAGGCCGAGTCCGACCGTGGTGAGGGCGCCCAGGATGTGGGCCCGCGGGCCGCGCGCGCCCTCCTCGCTGCCGGCCGCGTGCACAAGAAGTTTTTCAGCGGCGGCCAGCGTCGCGCAGCCCGGGCTCGGATCGGCCGCCAGCAGCGCCTCCAGGCGCCGGTGATCGCGGATGACCAGCAGCGGATCGATAAGGACCAGGAGCCCCGCCGCCACCGAGGTGGCCGAGTTCCACGCCGACGCTCGGCGCTGGCCCTCGAAGTCGTCGGCAAACGGCAGCAGCAGCCAGGTCCCGCCGGCCAGCCCGGCGTAGGTCAGGCCCCAGCCGAGCGCGAAGCGGCGCTCAAGGCGCGCTGTGTCTTGCAGGCTGGCGCGCAGGAAGGCGAGCCGCTCGGCGACCGGCAGCGCGCTCACCGCGGCGGTCGGGCCGGCACACTCAGCGGCGCAGCTCGCGGTCGGCCAGGTGACTGCGGCCACGAGCCCGCCGAGCAGGAAGATTGCCGGCGCGGCGGCGCCCATCGACACGCGCTGCCAGAATCGGGGACGCATCAGGAGAACTCCTTTTTTCGCCGGATTCGGTCAGACCTCAGGGCCGGGCAGCTCCACGGCGCCCGCGAGCTTAAGCCACCCGTGATCCGCAAAGTCAAACAAGCCGATGAGCAGCGCGACCGCGTTCATGGTGCCAAAGAACAGCGCGGCAAAATAAGGGAAGAAGTAGACCGCCGGCGGCGGCACCGGGAAGCCCAGGTGCCAGCCGAAGACGAGCGGCTGGGCGATGCAAAGGACGGTCCCCACGAGCGACAGCATGGTCAGGTCCCAGATGAGCGCGCGCGGAGAGCGCCGCACAAGCAGGTGCAGCCCGAGCCCGGCGAGCGTCACCACGAAGCCGAGCGCCGCGGTGAAGCGGATGAAGCCGTGGCGGTTGTCGATCGAGCTCATGTCGAAGCTGCCGCGGATGAGCACCTGCAGCCCGTAGGCGGCGCCGAGGAATCCTGCCAGCCAGAGCAGGCCGAAAAAGAACCGGCGACCGTGCTTGGCGATGCCGCCCAGCCGGCGGTGGCCGCGAAAGTGGACGGCCAACAGGAGCGCGGCGAGTCCGCCCAGCGGCAGCGCCCGGGCTTCGTAGCGCCCGCGCGCGGCGGCATAAAAGGCCGTCCAGCTGCCGCCGCTCTGGGGCCAGAAGCCGGAGACCTGGACCCGGTTCGCGGCGCGGAACCGCTCCAGGGCCTGACGCCGCTCGGCCAGGTAGGGAGCGCCCAGGACGTCGGGATCGGCGAGCTCCCACAGGGCATCGAGCTCGTCGTCGCCGGCCCGCATGGAGGTCGGAAAGTGCAGCCCGAGCAGCAGCGTCAGCGCCGGCGCCAGGCTGGTCATGCGGCGCGCCGCGAGCATGGGCCGCGCCAGCACGCCGACGCCGGCGAAACAGGACAGTACGTTGGCGACCCGATCCTGCTTCCCCCCGTGGCCGCCGCCCAAAGAGTGACCGTGGTCGGCCGTAACGACGATGAAGTCGCGCTGCAGATCGATCGTGGCGAGGAAGCCGAGGAGCTCGCGGTCGGCGCGCGCCACCGCCTCCCGGTAGGCCGGCGAGCCGGCGCCATCCGTGTGTCCGGTCTCGTCCACATAAAGCGGATGAACGAGCAGCAGGTCCGCCGGCGGCACCAGTCGAAAGTAGTCGGCGTCGCGCGGCGCGGTCTGGTAGCTGGAGAAGCCGCGCGGGAACAGGTCCCGCCACCAGGTGAGCTCACTCACCGCGGCGACCGTGCGACCGGCGGCGCGCGCGATCTCCCACAGCGACTCGGCGGCGTGCGGGGCGTCGGTGTCGTTGACCAGCGCGCCGCCGCGGTCCTGCTCAAGTCCGGTGGACAGGACGCCGTACACCGGCCGCGAGATCGACAGCGGCGCGACATCGGTCTTCCAGCACTGCCCGCGCGCGCGCAAGATGCCCGTCGAGCGCATCCCCAGCGCCTCCTTATACCCGAGCCCATCGAAGACCACGACCACCGCCCGCCGCGGCCGGGTCGCCGCGGGCGGGCCGGCCACCTTGTCCGCGACCGTGACCTGGTACAGGCTCGGGCGGGTGGCCAGCCGCTCGGTGTAGCTATATCCCAGCGCGAACGGTACGGCCGCCCCGACCAGACAGACTGCGTGAAGGAGGAACAGCGCCTGGCGGAGTGTCATTGCTGAAAAAGGGCGTCCGGGGGCTGCCCGCGGCTACTTCCGCGACCGCTTGGACCCGGCGTGCTTGCTCGATGAACCCGCCTTGGTCGCGGGCGCTTTGGTCGGCTCTGGAGCTTTGGCCTCCGCGGACCCGGTCTTTTTGGCCGGCTCGGGAGTGGTGACCGCAGCGTCGGCTGCTGCACTCTCCGGCTGCGCGGGCGCCGCCGTTTCCGCGTCCGTCCGCGCCGTCTTGCCGCTGCGGCTCGAGTCGAGCTCGATCCGCTCGTGCTCCGTTCCCTCTCCTTGATAGGGGCGACCGGTGAGCAGCGACTTCGCCAGCTGGAACAGCGTGACCGCGCTGGTCGGCGGCGCGTCCCAGTACTCGGCCCGCTCGACGCTTACCTGCAACAGGGCAAGCTCGGGATCATCCAGGCCCTTGGGGAACCACGCCTTGACCGCGGGGGTCCACAGCTCCTGCGCCTTGGCGCGGTCGCGCACCAGCTTGGCCCGGCCGCTGACCGACACATAGCGGTTGGCGCTGGGATCGGCGTAGCTCAGGTTGACCTCCTGATCCTCGGCAATCTCGTCCCCCTTGGCGGAGTGGGCGGCGGTGAAGAACCACAGGATGCGATCAAACTGCTTGCCCTGGGTCATCATCGGGCAGCTGTGGATCGATCCGTCCGACTTGCGGGTGGTCAGCATGGCGACCTTGATATTCTTGATCATCTCGCCGAGCTTGGCCACCATCGCCGCTTCCTGCGCGGTCGGCCCCTGCTTGAACTCTTCGAGCATCTTCTTGCAGAACGCCGGCAGATCCTGCGGGCCGCGGCTGGTCACAAGCCCGCGGTCGCAGACTACCGACTCATCGACCCACTGCGCCCCCGCGTTGCTCAGATCCGTCTTGATGCTCGCCCACGAAGTAAGCTTGCGACCGGACGCCGCGCCGGCGTCGATCAGGGTCCACGGGCCGTGACAGATCGCCGCGACCGGCTTGCCCGCCGCGAAGAAGTGACGGACAAAGTCGAGCACCTTGGCGTTCTGGCGCAGCTCATCGGGGTTGTGGACTCCACCCGGCAGGAGCAGCGCGGCGTAGCTCTCGGACTTGGCCTTGCCGATGGCGACGTCGATGGGGAACGCATCACCTTTTTCGGTGTGATGGTAGCCCTGCACCGTGCTGCCGGACTTGGGCGACACGATCTCGACGGCGAAGCCGGCGTCGAGGAGCGCCTGGCGGGGCACCGTGAGCTCGACCTGCTCGAAGCCGTCGGCGACGACGATCGCGACCTTCTTGCTCGGGCTGGCCTGGCTGGCCTGACCGCTTTGGCTGCTCGGCTTGTCCTGGCTGGCCTGGCTGTCCGGGTTCCCGGGCAGCTCCTGGCGCTCCTCTTTGTCCTTGGTTCCGGTGGTCATTGAGTCTCCTTTGGGACCAGATCGGTGCTGATGGCTTGCGTGGGCGGGCTCGCGAGCTCTGGGCTCAGGCCTTGCCGGAGAACCCCAGGCGGCTGAGGAAGTCGCGCAGCTCGTCGGCGTGCTCCTCTTCCTGCTCCAGAATTCCCTCCAGCAGCCGCCGGGTCGTGGCGTCTTTTTCGCCGATGTAGCGGATCATCTGGGCGTAGGTATCGATGGCGATGCGCTCGGCGATCAGGTCCTCGCGCAGCATCTCTTCAAGGTTGCTGCCGCTTACGTACTCGGCGTGACTGCGCGTCGCCAGCCCCTTGGGATCGAAGTTCGGCTCGCCGCCGAGCTGCACGATGCGCTGGGCCAGCTTGTCGGCGTGCGCCTGCTCTTCGGCGGCGTGCTGCGCCAGCTCCTTGGTCACCGCGAAGCCGGCGATGCCGCCCAGGCTGGCGCTCATGAAGTGGTGGCGCTTGTAGCGCAGCACGCAGACAAGCTCGGTCGCCAGGGCATCGTTGAGGATCTTGATGATCGTCTCGCGCGCTCCTTTATAAGCCTCGGTGATCGCGCCCTGGTCGAGGTGCTCGCGGGCCCGCCGGCGGATGGACTCCATATCGATGACAAAGTCCTGCTTCGAGCTCTGGGTGTTGTCCTTGCTTTCCATAGCGCTCTCCTTTGTGATGCCCCAATGTGCACCATGTGTGCCAGCATGACTCAGTTCGCCGGACCCTTGCGGAGGCGTCCCGGGGGCTCCACAGGAACCTCAACAGCGTCGGCAGACGCGACCTGAACCGCCGATACTGCGAGTTCATCCAGTGTGCTCAACGGCACACTGAGCGCCCGCGCTCACCGCACACCAACCAAGACTTGATGAAGGCTGGCGCACAAAGAAAGCCATCTTATTTTTGTCAGCACGCTTGAGCCAAGCCATGCTTTGAGTGCGCCGACATATAGACAGAAAAAGGGGTCCCTGATGAGTACTCATTATTTCAAGTCGTCCTACCTATTGAGTGTGCTCCTGCTGCTGAGCAGCGCTTGCGCCTCCACCTGGAAGTCCAAGGCGGCCGTCGATCCCCGGCTGGTCGCCCGCGCCATGAACGACCCCGTCGACCTGCCCACCCAGCGGGTAAATCCGGCTTCCCTTCCGGTCATAAAGCCGCCGGTCAGCATCCGCCCGTGCTGCGCCTTCGGCATGGATCTGACGGCCAAGCTGGGCGAGGTGCCGGTCCCCGGCTACAAGAACGGCAACGTCCTCTCCGCCGACGAGGTCGGTCCGCACACCTACGACAGCGGCCTCACCGGGGTGAGCGAGAACAACGGCCTTGTCTACACCTGCCGCGGCGGCTTCATCGACACCGCCCACATCCGCGACAACGGTGATCGGACTTTGTACCTGGCGATGGAGATCGCCCGCCAGCTGCCCGGCGGCTTCACCATCAACATGCCGGAAGAGGCGGTCGTGCGGCGGGTGATCGTAAAGCCGCTGCCGCCGGCCGTGCTCGCGCGCTACGGCCGCTGGATGGCGGCGACGATTCTGGCGCAGTGGGTAAACTATCAGTTCTCGATCTGGCACGAGATCGCGACCTGGTACGGCTGGCAGAGCATCAAGGGATTCTCCGAGCGGCTGTCGGCGTTCTCGCTGGAAGATATGTACTCCAACGTCCTTGGCGAGCGGCTGGCGGCGGGCATCGTCCTAAACCACGAGACCGACTCGAACGAGGCCTACAACCGCGCCATGGACGCCTGGATCCGCGAGTCGCTGCGCCGCTTGAGCGTCGTCTCCAAGGTCGACGCGCGGCGCGCCATGCAGTCGGTGGACGGGCTGTGGTGGGACTCCAAGCAGCGGATTCCCGACAACAAGCTGGTCCTGCGCCGCCAGCTGAGCATCGCCTCGCCGCAGCAGCCGTGGCTGGTGACCGATGCGGCGACCAAGGGTCCGGTGCGCGATGAGCTGAAGCAGATGTGCGCCAAGGCGCCGCCGCCGCTGCCGCTGAGCATCCCCGAGCAGCTGGGCGATCAGAAGATTGAAGAGCTGGTCCGGATCGAATTCGAGTTCGCAAGCTGGCTCCCCGAGGGCTTCCCGATCACCCCGCAGAAGGGCACGGTCTTCACCCAGGCCGAGTTTCCCGCCATCATCAAGGACATCCGCGCCAAGGGTGAAAAGGACCTCGGCCCCGGCTTCGATCAGCTGCGGCCGCTGCGCGATGAAGGCAAGCCCGTGGCCTTTGCTGACTGATTGAGATGTGCGCAGCGGCTCATCGTGCTGCTGCTCTACACGACCGCGAACGACTCCCTCCTCCCCAAACTGCAGAGCTCCCGTCGCCCAGCCGCCTCAATTCTGTCCGTCCGGCGGCCTGCGCCGGCTTGGCACCCGGTGTGCTTAGGTAAGTCATCATCGCGGTGAGCCGAAGGTCGTCCTGGCCCAAGGCCCCGCCAAGATTCAAAAAGGCGAGGAGATCACATGCTACTCACAATCCTTATCGTGCTCTTGGTTCTGTCGCTCGCTGGTGGCGGCTGGGGCTATTCGCATTGGGGCTTCGTCGGGATGTCGCCGGCCGGAGTCATCCTGCTGGTGCTGGCGATCCTCTGGCTGACCGGGCACCTGTAGCGCGGCGTGACGGTCAGAGGCGGCGCGGCGGCGCGGTATTCTGGTCGATGCGGACAATCCGGTAGCTCTGCCGCGCCAGGGCCTGGTTGAGGCCCGCCTCCAGGGTCGAGAAGGTCCGCACCCGGCTGAGGTCCGCCCCCAGCCGGACCAGAGTCTGCGCCACCTCGGCCGAGATTCCCACCAGCGCGCACTCAACGCCCAGCAGCTTCGCCGCCTGCACGGTCAGGACCAGCGCCTTGGCCACATAAGAGTCGACAAACGGTACGCCCGTGATGTCGATGATTACCTCGGTGGCCCGGTGCTCGGTGATTGCCGCGAGCACGTTCTGGGTCAGCTGCGCCGCCCGCTGGTTGTCGAGCTGACCGACGAGCGGCAGGAGCAGGATTCCGTCCCACAGGCGGACCACCGGGGTCGACATCTGCAGGATGGTCTGCTGCTTCTCGGCGACCTTGCGCGCAAGCTCTGCCAGCTCGGACTGCTTGGCCTCGTAGTGGGCGAGGCGCAGGCGCTCGATCTCGCCGGCGATGGTGGCCGATGATGGGTAGAGCGTGAACTCGACCACGTGGTGGACCGGATCGACCACTCGCTCGTCCGCCCAGCAGCTGGCCCCCAGCGCGTGGGCGAAGATTCCGATGAGCTTCCCCTGCAGGAACGGACACCCCCACTGCTCGTCCATCCCGTCCTGCGCCTTCAGCTCCCAGGCATTGCTCACCCGCACCGTGGCGCGCTGGTGCTTGCGGTCGAACTGCGGCAGCTCGAACCGCCCCCACCCGGCGACTCCGACCGCGCGCCCCCAGGCAAGGAAGCCCTCGCTGAAGGTCGGCCCGAGCTGGGTCACCATCGCCGTGTAGTCCTCCTCGGTGCCGCGGCTCGACTCGTAGGCGATGAGGAGCCGCGCGAGCTCGCTGCCGGTCTCTTTGATGAGCGGCGCGAGCATCCGATAAAGCGATGGATTGAGCCAGAAACTTACGGCCGGCAGACCAAAGAAGCTGTAGCTCCCCTGGTCAAGGTCGATCTCGATAGGAACGGAGTTTAGGGTCGTGCGGAATAGTTCCGACATTGCCACCGATGTTCGCAGATCCGCCGCCTGTTAGGAAGGTCAAATCGCCGGCGCAGCGACTTACCTCGTCGGTCTTTTAGAAAATGGCGGGACATGGCGGTAAACGGCGGGAAATATTGGTGACGACCAAGCTAACTCCTTGTCTTTACAGTCCTACATGCTATCTCTGTAACAATTCGGCATTCAAGAGCTTGTCGGCGACGGCAAGCACATCGCCGAGCACTTTTGGCCAAGCACCGCGCGCGTGCAGTAAGGAGTCCCCCGTGGCAGCTCACAGCGTCTGGACTGGCAGCATCAGCTTTGGTCTGGTTTCCATTCCGGTCTCCCTGCGTACCGCGGTGGAGGATCACGACCTGAAGTTCACGATGCTCGACAAGCATGACAACGCCCAGGTCGGGTACCTGCACATCAACAAGAAGACCAAGAAGGAAGTGAAGTGGGAAGACATCGTCAAGGGCTACGAGCACAAAGAAGGCGAGTATGTAGTCCTTACGCCCGAGGATTTCCGCAAGGCCAACGTCAAGGCGAACCAGCTCCTTGAGATCGAAGACTTCGTCGACCTGGAAGAGGTCGAGCTGACCTACTTCGACAGGCCCTATTACATCGTCCCGACCGCGGCGGGAGTCAAGGCCTACGAGCTCCTGCGCCAGGTGCTCTCCCGCACCCAGAAGATCGGCATCGGGCGGGTGGTCATGCACACCAAGCTGCACGTGGTCGCGGTGGTGCCGCTTGGCAAGGTGCTGCTCCTGGAGGTCATGCGCTTCGCCCATGAGGTCAAGCCCCAGAAAGACCTCGATCTGCCCGAGTCGCAGAGCCGCAGCAAGGTCACCGAACGCGAGGTGGCGATGGCCGAGCAGCTGGTCGTCGGGATGTCCGGGCGGTGGAAGCCGGAGAAATACAAGGACACCTATCACGAGGACCTCTTGCGGCTCATCGAGAAGAAGGCCAAGCTCGGTGACACGGCCGAGGTCGAGCCGTTCAACGAGCCGGCCGAGGAGCTCGTGAGCCACAAGGGCTCGGTGATTGATCTCATGCCGCTGCTCAAGGCCAGCTTGAGCCGCGGGCGCGCGGACGCGAAGAAGGACGACGACACGCTGGCGACCGTGACGCCGATCGGCAAGAAGACGAGGCGCGCTCGCGCCGGCGGTAAGAAGGCCGCGGCGTCGGCGGGCAAGCGGGCCGCAGCCAAGCCGGCGGACGCGCAGGTTCTCACCGTTTCCGACCTGCAGG
>DAOMZC010000172.1:0-9721 GCA_035437965.1 Pseudomonadota bacterium | reverse complement strand
CCATTCCTGGGGCCGATTCTCCGTCGGAGAGAGAAGTTGTGATCATCCGAAAGCACATACCCGGGGAGCCACCTGCATAAGTTCGAATTTTATTTCACGCCATATTTCATCTTGGGCATAGGCAACGATTACGACATCGTAGCTCGGCAGGATTACATGCGTCTCGACGATCGGCGGTAGACCCTCTTCGTCCTCTCGTCGTTTGCGGGGACCAATGTGAGCGAGCTTCAGCTGCGGTTCCTGCAGGACGAGAGTGAGGAGATCTTCTGGGCTGATTATGTGATCAATCGAAAAGTCGAGGCTGCGAGACATTGGCTACCTATTGTACTACCAGGGAATCTTGCCTTCTATGACAGGCGGTGGGAGCAGGGCGCGTAGAGATGCATTCTTGTAATAAGAGGTATCGGTTTCGATGGTGATGACTCCATCCCGGCGTAACAAGATTGGCCAAGCACCGTCAAAGCTTATTAGCGCATCACCTTCTAATTTGCTTAGTAAAGAGGCAAATATTTGAAAAAATTCATCAGTGGTTGCCTCGCCTCCGAACAGGATGGACACACCCACCCGGGGAGCCACCTGCAGCAGTTCGAAATTTGCCTCGCGCCATATTTCATCTTCGACACGGACAATAATCCAGAAGTCATAGCTCGGCAGGATCACACGAGTCTCAACGAGCGGAGGCAGTCCCTTAAAGTTTTCGCGTCGGTTACGCGGACTACTGCGGGCGAGCTTCAGCTGCGGTTCTTGCAGGACGAGAGTAAGCAGATCCTCGGAGTCTATTAAATTGTCGATTGAAAAACAGAGGCGAAGAGACATGGAGTTACCTCAGAAGGGTTAAGGAGGGAGGATGTTCCCGTTTTTCAGAAAAATAACTTCGCGTAAGTTTTCAATAGGCCATGTTTCAAACTGTTTGCGTAAGGCGGAAATGTCTACTGAACTATTATCAAGATTGATGACAACTCGGTCTACTTGCTCATCTTTGACTTTCGTACGCACTCCAGTCCAGATATTGCGCGGCTTGCTGTTATTCGGGGAATAGCAGTCAAAATAGCGACCCTCGATTTGATAATCTGGATTTCTCCCGTTCGCTTTGCCAGGTGGCTTGCGTAGCACATCGTAGCCATTGCGTGCCAAGGAATGCGCAGCCTCATCTTGTAGCTGTAGAGCACGTGTTTGTTCTGCGTCGGCCCCCTTCTGAAATTCAGCGCTCCCGCGCGGCACGGCGTTCGGATCGGGCGGTCGCGACGGCAGCGTCCGGTCTGAGCTAAGTAGCTCGGCCCCTTCCGTGGAACCGCTGAGCGCTGGCCGCGCATGCTCCGCTACTTCTATAACTTCCGCCGCCCGGCCCGCCTCGGCGCCTGTGTAGCCCAGCTTGAGGTTGCCGAAGTTGCTGCCCAGGCCCCGGACCTTGAGCTGGTAGTTGCCGGGGTTGAGCCGCGGGGCCAGGTGGGTGAGCAGCCGCGGGGCACGGGTGGCCGAGCCCAGGGTCGCTCTTACGCCCAAGCCCTCGAGGCCCGCGGCCAGCTCGCGAGCGGTGATGGCGGCGGCGGAGCGCAGCGGGCCCAGGCCCCCTGCCAGCAGGCTGCCGTAGGTGACCAGCAGGGTCTCGGCGATCTCCCCTTTGTATTCTTCATAGCCGTCGCGGTAGGGGATGAGCTGCGCCTGGCGGAGCAGGGTCGGCAGGTCGGGGGTGTCGGGGCTGGCGGCGGCCAGGAACAAGAGTAATGACTCGAGCAGGGGCCTGACCGCGGCGTTGAGCGCCGCCTTGGCCCAGGGGGAGTCCATGCGCCGCAGGTCGTCCTGCACGGCCAGCTCCTCGCGCTGGCGCTCAGCTTCCAGCAGGGCGAAATAGGACTCGTCGAAGATGGGGCGCGCCAGAGCCCCGCCGTTTTGGGTCAGCGAAAGGAGCGGGATATAGGTCAGCACCCGCCCGGGGAAGGCGGGCGAGGCGACAAAGGGACGATCGCCCCGGATCTCCAGGCTGGCGCCTACCGGGATCGAGACCCCAAAAGGGGTCAGGATGTAGCCGGGCCGAGTCGGGTCGGGAGTGCCGATGAGCCCGAGGACGGAATGGTCCAGATCGTCGCGCAGGAGCCCTTGCTCGTCGGGGTAGGGGTCATAATAGCCGCGACGGCGAAGCTGCAGGCGGTAGCGCAGGGGGCCGAAGGCGCGGTCCCAGAACCGCTCGAGCACCTCGTGCCCGTCGCCATGGCGGGCGTGGACCTTTACATCGTAGGTGACGCCCCCCTGCACGGCGAGGAGCATCGACGGAGCCGCCGCACCCCGACCGAAGGAGGCGTGCGTGCTCAGCGGGAAGGCTCCCTCGGGGAAGCTAAGGCCGAAGGTACCAAGGAGGCCCCAGGCGCACGGCGGGTCGTTTGGCGAGCAGCCGAGCCGATCTTCGAGCTGCACCTGAGCAAACAGGGTGACAAAGTCGGTGCGCACAGAGAGCTCGGCCCCCGCGTGCAGGGTGGGCAGCGCCTCGCCGACCGTGGCCCAGCCAGAAACCCCGGCGTGGACCAGGGGGCCGAGCTGGCCGCCGAGGACCCCGCCGACCTCCGCGGTGGTCGAGCGCCGACCGGCGGGCGCGGCGGCCTCGTCGAAGGGGCCGACGGAGAGGTTGAGGCTGGCAAATACAGAGGCGCCGCTGGTGGGCAGGAGGGACTTGGGCAGCGAGAGCTGGCAGAAAACCCGCAGGCGCTCGGGGAGAGGACCGCCGAGCTCGGGGAAGCGCAGCGGGAAGGCCACCCCGCACTCGCCGGACTGCAGAGCGGAAAGGAGAAGAGAGGGTGCGAGAAGGCCGGAGCGGACGCGGCGCTGCTCATCCAGCGAAAGGGCGCCGAGCACGCGGAGGTGGATGCCGAAGTCGCCGCTGGCCTCGCAGGGGAGAAAGCCGTGGCAGCGGCTGCCGATGGGGAGATAGGCGAGCGCCGCGACCGGGCGGGCCGGGGCCGCATCGCCGCGAGCACTCGCCGGGTGATAGGCCCAAAGGGCCAAGGTGCCCAGCATGAGCGCGCGGAGGACAGGGCCTGAGCCGCTCGCGCAGCGGGCAAGCAGCCTCGGCAAGATGGTCTGACCCAGGGCGGGCATGGGGAAGCTGGTATCACGAAGCCGTGACGCCATCCAGGCACGCGGTGGCACGGTTCGCGGGCCGGCCCGCTTTCCTCTTTGACAAGGGCGCGGGCCGTGGGCATCCTCCCGCGCATGGACGAACCAATTTTTGAGCCGAGTGATTATGCGACTCTTCCACTTATGACCCTGTCCGCCCAGATCGTGCTGGCGCGGACGCTGGTCGCCGCGGCCCCGCGCAGGCTGCCGGCGCTGGCGCAGCGCTCGCGGCAGCGGCTGGAGAAGCTGGCAGCGTCCGGGCAGGCGGCCCAGGGAGCCCGGCAGCGGGCGCTCGGCACGAGCCCGGAGGACACGCGCGCCCTGGACGGGCAGGCCGACCGGGTGGTGAGCGCCTTGCGGCAGCGGCTGGAGGCCTATGCGCTGCTGCCGGACGAGGACTTCCCGCGGGCAGAGCGTGCCCGGGAGCTCGGCGCGCTGCTGTTCCCCGAGGGACTGGGCTTTCTCAACCTGCCCTATATCGAGCAGCTGGCGGCGATGGAGCTCTTGGTGGCGCGCATCAACGAAGAGAAGCTGGCGGCCGACCTGGACGCGCTGTGCGGGCCGGAGTTCCTCGCCAGCCTGCGCGCCGTCCTGCCGCGCTACCGGGCGATGGTGCAGGGCGGCCTGCAGCGGCCCGATAACGCCGCGAACCTCCAGGAGCACCGCCGCAAGCTCAGCGCCGCGATCGTCGACTACGCGACCAAGATCGCCGCCCTGTACGACGACGAGGACCCAGAGAGCCTGGACCGCATCCGCCTCGCCCTGCGCCCCATCGACGCCCTGCGCGCCCAGCTGACCCGCCGCCCGAGCGCCGGTGACGCGACCCCGGACCCGGCCCCAGCCGACCCGGCCCCGCCCGCCCCCGCCTAGCGCCTAGTCGGCATCGTCGCCCAGCAGCTCGCCGACCGCCAGCCTCGGACAAGCCGCGGCCCGGCCGGCGGTGCGGGCGGGCGGCTGGCAATCGGCGGTCCCCGGGTGGCGGCGAGCCCAGGTTGGCGTTATGTTCGAAGGGAAAGCTAGGGACCCCCCGCCATGATTACCAAAGAACTCCAGTCCACGATCCTGGCCGCGCTCGGTGAGGCGCGCAAGCGTCGGCACGAGTACCTGTGCCTGGAACACCTGCTCTACTCGCTGGCCGCCGAGCCGACCGGCAGCCGGATCCTGCGCGCCTGCGGCGTCAACGTCGAGAAGCTGCGCCTGGACCTGGAGCAGTTCTTCGCCGAAAAGATCGAGGTCCTGCCCGCCGGCGTCGAGCGCGACCCCGAGCAGACCCTGGGCATCCAGCGGGTGCTGCAGCGCGCCATCTTGCACATGCACTCGGCCGGCAAGAGCGAGATCGACAGCGGCAACGTCCTGGCGGCGATGTTCCGCGAGCGCGACTCGCACGCGATCTACCTATTAGAGAAGCAGGGCTGCCAGCGCCTGGACATCATCAACTACATCTCGCATGGCCTGGAGAAATCGCCTGGCAGCGACGAAGGCGGCGAGGACGGCTACCACGAGCTCACCCTCAGCGCCAACCTCGAAGGCGAGCAGAAGGACGCCGAGGAGGGCGAGGCCGGCGAGGAGGGCGAGGAGGACAAGCCCAAGACCGGGGTCCTCGGGCGCTACACGGTGAACCTCTGCGAAGAGGCCAAGGCCGGGCGCATCGACCCGCTCATCGGGCGCGAGCAGGAGCTCCTGCGCACGATCCAGATCCTGTGCCGGCGGCGCAAGAACAACCCGCTTTACGTCGGCGACGCCGGCGTTGGCAAGACCGCGATCGCCGAGGGGCTGGCGCTGAAGATCGCGCAGGGCGAGGTGCCCGAGGTCTTAAAGGACGCGGTCGTGTACTCGCTCGACATGGGCGGGCTTATCGCCGGCACCAAGTTCCGCGGCGAGTTCGAGCAGCGGCTCAAGGGCATCCTGGCGGCGCTCAAGAAGCAAAAAGGGGCGATCCTTTTTATCGACGAGATCCACACCATCGTCGGCGCTGGCGCGGTCTCGGGCGGGGCGATGGACGCCTCGAACCTGCTCAAGCCGGCGCTCGCGGCCGGTGAGCTGCGCTGCATCGGCTCGACGACGTTCGAAGAGTATAAGACTGTCTTTGACAAGGACCGGGCGCTGTCGCGGCGCTTCCAGAAGCTCGACATCACCGAGACCAGCGTCGAGGAGACCTTCCTCATCCTCAAGGGCCTGCGCGCCCGCTACGAGGCCCACCACGGCGTCCACTACACCGACCCGGCGCTGCGGGTGTGCTCGGAGCTGGCCCACAAGCACATCAACGACCGCCACATGCCGGACAAGGCCATCGACGTGATGGACGAGGCGGGGGCGGCGATGCGCATCCTGCCGGCGTCGCGGCGCAATAAGACCGTGCGCCCGGCCGACATCGAGAAGGTCGTGGCGCGCATGGCGCGCATCCCGCAAAAGACGATCAGCGCCGACGACAAGGTGCAGCTGCAGAACCTCGATGAGGAGCTGCGCAAGGTCATCTTCGGTCAGGACGACGCGGTGACCAACCTGGTGACGGCGATCAAGCTCTCGCGATCGGGCCTGGGCAGCCCCGATAAGCCGGTGGGCAGCTTCCTGTTCTCGGGGCCGACCGGCGTCGGCAAGACCGAGCTCGCCAAGCAGCTGGCGCGGGTGCTGGGGGTCGAGTTCATCCGCTTCGACATGAGCGAGTACATGGAGAAGCACACGGTGTCGCGCCTCATCGGCGCCCCGCCGGGGTACGTCGGCTTCGATCAGGGCGGGATGCTCACCGACGCCATCCGCAAGACGCCGCACGCGGTGCTGGTGCTCGACGAGATCGAGAAGGCGCACCCGGACATCTACAACATCCTCCTGCAGGTGATGGACCACGCGACGCTCACCGACAACAACGGGCGCAAGGCCGACTTCCGCAACGTGGTGCTGGTGATGACCACCAACGCCGGGGCGCGCGAGCTGCAGCAGGGCAACATCGGCTTTGGCACCCCCGGCGGCGGCAAGAACCTCGACAAGTCGGCGATCGAGCGGACGTTCAGCCCCGAGTTCCGCAATCGCCTGGACGCCTGGCTGACGTTCCACTCGCTGTCGCCCGAGGTGATCCGCAAGATCGTCGACAAGTTCTTCGGGCAGCTCGCCGAGCAGCTGCAAGCCAAGAAGGTCCAGATCGAGCTGTCGCCGGCGGCCCGGCAGTGGCTGGCCGACAACGGCTACGACAAGGTCTTCGGCGCCCGGCCGATGGCGCGCCTCATCCAGAGCGAGATCAAGCGACCGCTCGCCGACGCGGTGCTGTTCGGCGAGCTGCAGAACGGCGGCAAGGTGGTGGTCGAGGTCGTCGAAGGCAAGCTCAAGCTGCGCTTCGGCGACGCGACGCCGGCCTGAGAGCCAAAACCCGCCCACCCGAAATACGAACCGGAGCGGGTCCTGTCACTTGCGGCACCCCACCGCTGGCGCGGCGGGGGCCCCGCCTCCGGCGCCACCCGCTCCTAGGTAAACGTTACGGACTTCAGCCGGGCGAGGGTCAGTACAGGGTCTCCACCGCGACGTGCACGGTGAACTTCACGTCGGCGGTGGTGACCGTGTAGTCGCCATCGGACAGCGGCACTTCCTGGTTCAGCTCACCGAGCTGGAAGCTCGGGGCGAGCGCGTTCTCGTTGAGGCCCGCGGCGGGGTAGAAGTCGGTCTCGGAAAGCTTTACCGACAGCGCCACCGAGGTCTGGGCGTCGAACACCGGCCCGTCGAAGATCAGGTAGTCGGGGGCCTGGGTCTCGCCCTTGTTCAGGCGGTACAGCGGCGCGTTGCGGCGGGCGGTGCTGACCTCGTCGAGGAGCGGGTCGGAGGGCTCGATGGCCTTTACGTAGGGGTAGCGGATCTGGCTCTCGACCACGACCTCGGCCGGCGCCTTGTCGAACAGGCCCGACTCGTGATCTTTGATCAGGGTGAGGCTTTTGAGGGTGATGCGGGCGCGCCGCTTGCCGGTCAGCGCCGCGGCGGCGATTGCCTGGGCCCCGACGTGCTCGGTGATGTTGAAGTGGTTGGCCTGGTGGTGGCTCTGGCCGACCGGCAACAGCGCCCCGCTCGGGGTCACCCACTTGGCGGCGTCGGCCTGGCTGTGCAGGAACATCTCCTCGCCAAGGACCACGCCGTCGTTTGGGACCTTGCCGTAGCCGAAGACGTCCATGAGCGGGATGCCGAGGGCGGAGTCGATGCGGGGGTCGGTCGCCTTGACGTGGTGGACGATGAGGTTTGCCCACAGGGGGCTGTTGCCCTCGACGCGGTGGTGGTCGTAGACGGCGACGTACTGCTGGACCCAGCTGCGGTTCATGTGGGCGACATCGATGAGGTCGAGCCCGAGCAGCCGGGCGATCTTGTCCAGCTGCATGCCGCCGTCGATGTCGGCCAGCGTGGCGCCGTTGACGACGCCGGCAAACGACACCCAGCGCTTGAGCTTGCCGGCGCTCACCAGGTGCCCGATATCATTCTCGATGAGGTAGCGCGAGATCTCGCAGCCCATCGAGTGGCAGGTCAGGTTGATCCCTTCGGCGCCCGAGCGGTCGAGCACGTGACGGGCGTACTTGGCGACGATGAGGGCGTAGCGCGGGATGCCCTTCTGGGCCGCGACCTCGGCCTGGTCGGTGGCGGTGTAGTAGGAGGGGAAGGCGGCGCCGTAGTACTCGGTGGCGACGATTTGGTTGGGTGCGGTGGGCGAGGTGGTGCCGGCTGGCAGGGTGGAGAAGCGGCGGATCCCATCGACAGTCGAGCCGCCGCCGCGATCGTCGCCGACGTTGCCGGTCTTGGTCGCCCCGGGCAGGTTCCAGCCGTGCACGTGGATGGTCGCCGTCTTGTCGGGGTTGAGGGTCACGGCGGCGGTCTCGCTACCCGGGTCGCCCGCGGGGCCGCCGCACGCGCCGAGCCACAGAACCGTCGCTGCCGCCGCCGCCGGGACCGCCCGCTGGAGCCGCTGCAGCAGCCTCGGCGCGAGGCGCTTGGCCAAGGACGCTGATCCGGTCGCGGCCGCTGTAGGGAGCTTCAACTGCAGGATCTTCTTCATGACATGACCTCCTGAGGCTTGGGGTTTTCCGGCGCGATGGGCAAAAAGGCTCCCAATCTTGCCGCGCGGCTCTCATAGGACGGGACCGCGCGTGGGCCTGTCAAGGGCAGCGCCACCCCCTGCTGCCTCTTGCTGATTGTGCCGCGGCGACCGGCGGTTAGCGACTCGCGGCGCGCTTTGTCGGCGAGGCGACTACAATATCGCCCATGACGACCCGCCACGCCTGGCTCCCGCCGCGGGGCACCCTGCTTATCAGCACCGACCTGCACGGCAACGGCGAGGACTTCCGCGCCCTGCGCGCGCGCTTTTTGCAGATGATGCAGCGCGACCCGGAAGTGCACTGGGTGGTGCTCGGCGACTCGGTGCATGGCCCCGACGCCGCGGCGCGCGCCGAGCACCCCGAGCTTTACGACTACCCCGACGAGAGCGGGGCGATTGTCCTTGAGCTCCTCGGACTGCGGCAGCGCTACCCGGACAGCGTCCACTACGTGCTCGGCAACCACGACCACGCCCACATCGGCGGGCCGCGCACCCGCAAGTTCTACGACGACGAAGCCGAGCACCTGGAGGCGCGCCTGTCGCCGCCCGAGCGGGTCGCCCTGCGCGCCCTGTTCAGCACCGCCAAGCTCGCCGTGTTCGCCCCCTGCGGGGCGCTGCTCAGCCACGGCTCGCCCGACGATACGCTGCGCGCCGCCGCCGACCTCGACGCGATCCCGCTGGAGCTGGCGCGCTGCGACGCCTACCAGCGCCGGGTGCTGGCGACCTTCCTGCAGAGCTACGGCCAGCGCGGCGAGGTCACCGCGCGCCTCCTCCAGCGGCTGTCGAGCACCGGCCGCGAGCTGACGTTCGTGGTCCACGGCCACGACCGCGATGAGTCAGGCTGGTTCATCGAGGGCGACAACCAGGCCTGCCCGGTGATCTTCGGCGCCCCGCGGGCCCACAAGCGCCTGCTGTGCCTCGATCTGGCCGCCCGCTACCGCTCGGTGCACGAGCTGCGCGACGGCGTCGAGATCCAGCGGGTGCACGGCTAGGAGCGCGCCTGTCCAGCGGCGCCGCCGCGCAGGGTCGGGCCGCGCGCGACTGCCCCGGCGCGCCCCACCGCCGCGTCACCGGGTAGCAAACAAAGAAGCGACCGACGGAGCTGTCACTGCCGCATCCAGCCAGCGCTCGAGCTGCCCCTGATCCCGGCAGGCCAGCACGGTCTGGCGCTGCTCCTCGGTGAGGGCAAGGTTGCGTGCCGCGAGCACCCGCAAGACCGCTTCGGCCTTGCCCTCGGCCTTGCCCTCGGCCTTGCCGCGGTAGTAGGGCGGGCTGTCAAACTCAGTGCGCGGGACGAACTTAAGCTCCGGGTTCAGCATGATTTGCCTCTGTAACTGGGTGAAGCGCTCTAGCGGCACTCGGCGCCATTGTGCTCGCAGTCGCGCAGGATGCAGCGGCAGTCCACGACCTCGCCGCTGGGGAGGCGGGTGCTCCAGCCGGCGCGCGGGCAGCCGCCGGGCAGGCAGCGGGTCTCGGCCACCGCGCCGCCCGGGTAGTGACCCGGGTAATGAGTAGACCAGCCGATGGTGCGGCAGCCGCCGGGGAGGCAGCGGG
>DAOMZC010000171.1:0-9727 GCA_035437965.1 Pseudomonadota bacterium | reverse complement strand
GTGACCTCGCTCGGGCGGGCGCGCAGGCGGTGGTCGGCGTTGGTGCCGGTCACCGTCCACGCCGACTCGGCGACGTACAGGCGGTTCATCCCATCGGCCGGGCCGCTGACCCGGCGACGTCCGGCGAAGTGGCGCGCGCTGCGCACCGCCTGCCCCGTGCCGTACAGGAAGTCCGAGTCGAGCGCGAGGATTACATCGGCCTTCTGGAAGTTGGGCAGGCTCACCAGGTCATCGCCGAACGCGAGCCGGCTGCCGGCGCGGACGTTGTCCTCGCAGTCGGCCTCCCAGGTGCTCCAGCGGGCCTCGGGCTGCTCGGTCTTGAGCTGCTCGCGAAGCCGCAGCAGCGTCGGCGAGGTCAGCGCGCCCGAGAGGACGTGCAGCCCCTTGCCGCGCTGGGCGGCCGCCTTGTCGCGACGCCCGCGCAGAAATCCGAGCGCGTCGTTGCTATCGAAGACGCGAATCTTGGGCGCCGCCGCCCCGTGACCTTCGTGCTCCTCACCGTGCCCTTCGGGAGCCGCCTCGCCGTGCGCCGGCTCGGCCCCGTGCGCCACCGTGTGCAGCGGCGCGACGACCTCCTCGTGATCACGGCCCTGCAGCATCGGCGACGCCGAGCGGTCCGGATCATAGAGCTCGAGGATCGACGCCTGCACATAGGAGTTGGTCGCTCCCAGGCTCATCGGGTGCAGCGGGTTGCCTTCGATCTTGGTCGGGCGGCCCTCGTTGCTCTCGACCAGCACGCCGTAGACCGCCGAGCCCACCGGGATCGCGGTCGCGTAGTAGGTCGGCAGCCCCATCACCATGTCTTCGGGGGCCTTGGTGTACGGCAGGATGTTCTCTTCCGGCCGCCGACAGCCCGACAGCCCGGCGAGCGCCAGCGAGGCGCCCATCAGGCTCATGAACGAGCGGCGCCCGAGCGGCGACTTCAGCTCGGCCGCGCCGTCCTGGAACTCGCGGTTTAGGAACTCGCGGAACTCGGTGGTGTCGGCAAGTTGATCAAGGCTGCGCCAGTAGACCCGGTCATCGGCATCGGCGGCAGGCCACTTTATCGGAGTTCGCTTCATCGGTGGCACCTAGAGCAATCAGTAGGAGGCGCAATCTTGTTGGCCTGGACGAGCTTCTGACCAAAGGACTCCCGGGTCTCGCCCGCCGGCGGCTCCCAGTCCATGGTCGTGATCTTGTCCACCGGCCGCAGGCGCGCGGCGGGGTCGCGGTGGCACTCCAGGCACCAGCCCATGCTCAGCGACTGCTCCTGCCGCACCTTGATCATCTGGTCGACGCGCCCGTGGCACTCGACGCAGCCGACTCCACTTGTGACGTGACGGTTGTGGGGGAAGTAGACGTAGTCCGGGGTCTTGTGGACCCGCACCCACTGCACCGGCGTCCCCTTGGCCCAGCTCTCCCGCAGGGCGGCGAGCTTGGGCGAGTCCTTGCGCACCTGGGCATGACAGTTCATGCACACCTGCGTCGGCGGCACCGAGGCCACCCACGACCGCTCCACGTTCACGTGGCAGTAGCGGCAGTCGATGCCCATGTCGCCGGCATGCAGCTTGTGGGAGTACTGAATCGGCTGGTTCGGCGAGTACCCCACATCTGTATTGCGCGGGGAGAAGTAGAACCAGATCCCGGCGATCACACTCACGAGCCCCCCGATCACTGCCACGAAGGACAGCGGAGGGAGCTTGTTTGTCCACGGCGGGAAGACAAATCTTTGTTCTGGATTGGGCTGCATCGTCATTTCACAAGGCCTCTTGAGCAATCTCTGTGCCGCTTACGGGGCCGTTAGCAGGGCGGTCGCTGGCGGTCGAGGGCTCCGCCGAAGAAGGGTCAGCTCCACGGGATCGCTGGGGAGCGCCGGCCGGCCGCGGTAGGTGCGCCGCGGCCAATATAGGTGGCAGTTTGCCGCGGCAGTTTGCCGCACCCCGCGTAAGAAAGTAACACGCGGGCAGTCCTTGCTGCCGGCTGTGCTGCCGGCAGGCGGCGCTCGACCGGAGGGTTACTCATCCCGCCAGTCAATCCCCAAGCTACGCAGCTTGCGCTGCAGTGTGCGGCGGTCGATATCTAACAGCTTGGCAACCATCGTGATGTTTTTGTGCTCGCGGAGGAGCTTTTCGATATGGCGGATTTCCAGCTCGCGCAGCGAGAGGGGCTCTGCGGGCTGCAAGCCTATCAAACTACCGGCAGAGCTGGCAAGCGGCGAAGTGCGCGGCTGCGGACCGGCACCCACCGCGTGACCTACCTCGGCGCCCGCCGGTGGGTGCTCTACCGACGTATCTAGTGGTGTCGGCCGCTGATCCGGAATCGGCTCGGGCCGCAGCGTCCGGAACGGATCCTCGGCGAGCATGCGCCGCACCAGCGCGCCGTCCACTTCCCCTCCGGACGCAAACAGAGCCACCCGCCGCACTACATTTACAAGCTCGCGCACGTTGCCCGGGTAGTCATGACCAAGCAGCTCCTGCTGAGCGGCGGCCGAGAGGCGCAGCCCCGCGGCCGGCGGCACACTATTAACGATCGCCTGCGCGTCGCGCTCCCCTGCCCCGCCGCTGCCGCCCGGCTGACCGAGCTTGTCCAGCCAGTACTGGGCGATCGGCACGATGTCCTCGGGGTGCTCGCGCAGCGGCGGCAGCACCACCGGCAGCACGGCCAGGCGGTAGTACAGATCCTCGCGAAACAGTCCCTTTTTCACCAGCGCCCGCAGATCGCGATTGGTGGCGCACACAAGGCCCGCCTGCAAGAGCTCCTCGCGCGTCTCCCCCACCGGCCGGAAGCTGCGCGTCTCCAGGGTGCGCAGGAGCTTAGGCTGCAGCTCCAGCGGCAGCTCGCTCACCTCGTCCAGGAACAGCGTCCCCTGCCCGACCTCGGCGAACAGGCCGCGCCGTCGCCGCTCCGCCCCGGTGAAGGCGCCGCGGGCGTGGCCGAAAAGCTCGCTCTCGACGAGCTCGCGCGGCAGGCAGGCCAGGTTGATGGCGATGAGCGGCTGCGCGGCCCGCCGCGAGTGCTGGTGCAGGTAGCGCGCCGCGACCTCCTTGCCGGTTCCCGTCTCTCCATATAAGAGCACCGGATCCGCGGCCTGGGCGCAGCTGTCCAGCACCTGCCGCAGCCCGCGCATCGCCGCGCTGTCCCCGATCAGCTGATCGCGCGCCCGCGGCGCCGTGGTCAGCGCCTGCTGGATGACCGGCAACAGCTCGTCGGCGTCGATCGGCTTCTGCAGGAACGTGAACGCCCCGAGGCGCATCGCCTCGACCGCATCGGGGACGGTGCCGTGGCCGGTGAGCACGATGACCTTGGGACGGTGGCGCGGCGTGCTGCGCAGCACCTGCAGCCCCGAGACCCCCGGCATGAGCAGATCCAGCACGACCACATCGGCAGCGCAGCGCTCGTCGCGCAGGGCCTCGATCGCCGCCGCGCCGCCCGACAGCTCGCTGACCAAAAGCCCCTTGCGCCCGAGCGCCTTGGCCATCGCCCGCCGGAACGTCGCGTCATCATCGACAAGCAGCACGCGCACGGCCGCGGGCTGCTTCTGGGGATCGTGCTCGCTGGTCATGGTGCGCCGCTCACTGCCTCCTGGGGCCGCGGCAGGACGAGGCGCGCCAGCACCCCGCCGCCCGCGTCGTTTTCGATCGTCAGCTCCGCTCGTAGCTGCTGCGCCAGTCGCGCGCAAGTATAAAGGCCAAGCCCGGTGCCCTTGCCCGGCGGCTTGGTGCTGACGAACGGCACGAACAGCCGCCGCCGCACCTCCTCGGGCAGACCCGGTCCGTGATCGCGCACCGTCAGCACCGCGTGGTCGGGCTGCGCCGTCACCGTCACCTCGACCGGCTCGTCCGAGGCGTCGCTGGCGTTCTGCAGCAGGTTCACCAGGATCTGCAGCAGCCGATCGCCATCGGTCACGCACGCCACCTCGAGCTCCCCCTGCAAGAGCACCCGGCCGCGCCCGGTCTGCCGGCCATAGGCCAGCCGCGCCGCCCGCCGCACCACGTCCGCCAGCACCGTCCGCACCGGGCTGTGCTCGCCCAGGCGCGCGGTCGACAGGAGCTCGCGCGAGATCTCGCGGCAGCGCCGCGCCTCCGAGGCGATGAGCGCGATCGACTCGGCGGTGTCCGGGCCCGGCTGGGCGTGCGCCAGATCGACGGCCAGGGTCTGGATGCTGGCGAGCGGGGTGTTGAGCTCGTGCGCCACCTGCTGCATGGCCCGCCCGAGGCTCGCCAGCTGCTCCAGCATGATCGCCCGCTGCTCGTTGACCGTGCCTTCGGTGCGGTCGACATAGATGAAGGCGCGCACCCCGTCGGCCTCCCAGCCGGCCAGGGCCAGGAGCTCGTAAAGGCGGGTCTCGCCGCGCTCGGTGTGGGCGAGGCGGCGGCGCCGCGGCTCTTTATCGGTGGCGTCGGTGGGATCGGCGGGCTCCGGGTCGGTGCTCGCCAGGCCCTCGGGCATCGACCACTGGCCGTCGGGACAGGGGTGCAGCGTGGCGGCGCGGCGGTTGGCGAGCAGCAGCCGGCCGTCGGGCGCCACCAGCTCCAGCCCGACCTGCAGGGTGTCCAGGGCGGCGAGTAGTAGATCGTAGTTGCGCAGCGCCCGGCCCTGCTCGCGCTCGACGAAGCGCAGCACCCCCAGGGCGAAGTAGGCCAGGCAGCACACCATCACCACCGCCGCGCCGGCCGTCAGCCACAGCGGCGGTGACAGCAGCGGCGGCGACAGCAAGAGCCCTGCGAGCTCCAGCGCCAGGAGCAGCCCGACCCCGCCCAGCCCCATCGCCGCCGCCAGCAGCGCCCCGCGGAAGTACCCGAGCATGGCGCCGATGACGACGTGGAACCCGTAGAACATGCACACCGGGTTGCGCACCCCGCCGCTGGCCAGCAGCACCAGGGTCAGCGCCACGATATCCGCCAGCACCTGCAGCTCGAGCTCGCGCCCGAGGGCGCTTACCTTGCTGCGCCAGTTGTGCGGCTGCGGCTCGGTCGAGGCCTGGTAGCGCGCGCGCATCCGCTCGCCGAAGCGCCGCAGATACCACAGCCCGCGGCGGCCGCTCTGGGTCGCGATGGACTCCGGGGCCGCCTTGACCCCGGTCACCGCGGCCAGCACGGCGCGCCCGCTTACGCTGATGTCGCCCAGGTCCCCGAGCTCGCTGGCATCGCTGCCCGGGGCCGCCGCGCGCGCCGCTGCTTCGCCCAGGGCCCGCTGCTCCAAGCGGCGCAGCCGGCGGCGGAACGCCAGGTTGTAGAGGACCCCGACCAGCAGCACGAAGCCGATCGGCAGCCCCTTGACCCACGGCAGGCGCGCCGCCGTCGCCACCGCCAGCCCCACCGCCATGCCGAGGAGCGCCAGCCAGCGCAGGCTGACCAGCCAGCGCAGCCGCGAGGTCGGCGGGACGGCGAAAAAGCTTGAGGGCTGGGTGGCCGCGAACATGAACCGTGGACTCGTCTCTCCCGCCCGGCGGCGCTCCCGCCGCGGCGTCACCGACGGAAATAATTCAACCGGCGTCTGCGCCGAGCATAACAGAGCGCCGCGCCGCAGGCGGTTAATTCACCGGCCGCTTGGCAAAGCCCGACCGTGCGGGTAGCGTGCGCGGATGGAGCTGTGGCAGGCGCTGGTGCTCGGGATCGTCGAAGGGCTCACCGAGTTCGTCCCCGTGTCGTCAACCGGACACCTCATCTTGGTGCAGCACTTCCTCGGGCTCTCGGGTGAAGGGGTCGCGCCCTATGCGGTGGTCATCCAGCTCGGGGCGCTGCTGGCGGCGGTCTATTACTATCGGCGCATCCTCATCGATACAGCCATCGGGCTCGCGCAGCGGCGGCCGGCGGCGCAGCGGCTGGCGGTCAACCTGGCGCTCGGCTCGCTGCCGCTCCTTGTCCTCGGCTACGGGCTGGGCAAGAGGATCAAGGCGCGGCTGTTCGCGCCGGGGCCGGTGGCGGCGGCGATCCTTGTCGGTGGAGTGGTGATGGTGGCACTCGATCTATGGCAGCGCCGGCGGCAGCGCCGGCGGCAGCAGCGGCAGCCGGGTCAGCACGGGCAGCCGCCCGCGATACCCGGCGCGGCACCGCTGCTCGACGATCCGGCGGCGCTCTCGCCACCGCGCGCGCTGCTCGTCGGGATGATCCACACGCTGGCGCTGTGGCCGGGCACCTCGCGCTCGTTCGCCAGCATCACCGGCGGCCAGCTGGCGGGCCTGTCGACCCGCGCCGCGGCGGACTTCGCGTTCCTGCTGGCGCTGCCGACGCTCGGGGCGGCCACGCTTTACGAGCTGATCAAAGAAGGGCCGGTGATCGCGGCGACCTGCGGCAGCGCCCAGCTGGTCCTCGGCCTCGCTGTCTCATTCATCGTCGGGCTGCTGGTGATCGCGGCGTTCCTGCGCTACCTGCGGCGCTTCGGCCTGTGGGCCTTCGGCTGCTACCGCATCGCCCTGGGGCTGCTGCTTTTGTGGGCGCTGGCGCCGGGCAACTGACGCCGAACTGCACGTCAACTGATGGGGCCCAGCGCGGCCGGGCCTAAGATCGTCCAGTTGTTTCTTCACAGTCAAGCCGCAGCCTTTCGAAGCCAAGCCGCAGCCTTTCGAGTACAAGCCGCTGTCTTTCGAAGTCAGGTCGTTGCCTTTCGAGTACAAGCCGCAGCCTTTCGAGTACAAGCCGTTGCCTTTCGAAGTCGGGCCGCTGTCTTTGCTACCCACGCCCTCTGGTTTTCGAAGTCAGATCGCTGCCTTTGCTACCCACGCGCTCTGCTTTTCGAAGTCAGGCCGTTGCCTTTGCTACTCAAGTCCTCTGCTTTTCGAAGTCAGGCCGTTGCCTTTGCTACCCAAGTCTTCTGTTTTCGAAGTCAGGCCGCTGGCCTTCGAAGTCAGGCCGCTGACTTTCGAAGTCAGGCCGGCTGCTTTCGATACCCAAGCTGTTGCTTTCGATACCCAAGCCGTTGGCTCTGGAGCGGCCCAGTCACCCCACCTGCCCGAAGCGCGTGCGCACCTGCTGCAGGTCGCCGATGCTCGCCAGCAGGACGATGACCACCCCGGGCTCCAGGACCAGGTCGGCGGTCGGGTTGTAGAGGAAGCGGGTCTCGCCCTTGCAGCGCGCCGCCACGACCAGGGTGTTGTTGCCGCGCAGGTTGGCCCCGGCCAGGGTCTTGCCGGCGATGGGGGCGCCGGGGGCGACGGTGAGCTCCTCGAAGCGGTGGGTGCTCTGCGGGTCGCGCACCATGTTGTCGAGGAAGGTGACGACCATCGGCTGTACCAGCTCGCTGACCAGGCGCAGGCCGCCGATGGCGGTCGGATCGACGCTGCCGTTGGCCCCGGCGATCTTGAGCTTGCGGCGGCTGGCGTCGTCGAGGACCTTGCTGATGATGCGCAGCTGGCGGTTCATGGCGCGCGCGGTGAGGGTCACGAACACGTTGTCCTTGTCCTCGGTCAGGCAGGCCAGGAGGCCGGCGGCGCGCTCGATGCCGGCCTCGCGCAGCACATCGTCGGACTCGGCGGAGCCGACGATGTAGGGGAACTCGCCGATCTCGTTGCACAGGCGCTTGAGCTTGTCCTCGTCGCGGTCGATGGCGACCAGGGCGCGGCCGGTGTTGTAAAGCTCGATGACGCAGTGCATGCCGGTCGAGCCGACCCCGCACACGATGATGTGATCGCGCAGCTTGGCGATCTGCTTGTCCATGCGCCGCCTCCGGTAGATATCGGTGAACAGTCCCTCGACGATCACGGCGGTGACGTTGGAGACCAGAAATGCCGGCACGGCGATGCCGATGAGCGCCAGCAGCATCGTGAAGCCCTCGGCCAGGTTCAGGCCCTTGATCTCCAGCCAGTCGCCGTAGCCGATGGTGGTCAGGGTGATGGTCACCATGAACAGGCAGTTCATCACCGTCCAGTCGGGGCGATGGTAGTAGTACCGCCCGAGGAGGTAGAAGATGACGGCGCTGACCAGGGTCAGGATGAGCAGCGAGATGCCGCCCCACTTCATGTAGCGAAACGGATCGAACGACTTGAGCACGCGCGAAACCGGCGTCGCAGAGGAAGTCACGCTGGCCTAGTCTATCGCCCTGGCGGGGCAAGCTCAATGACAGCGGCGGGCAAAGGACGGGCGGCGGGGCTGGCAGAGGCACGAAGACCTGCGGCCGGGGAGCGCGGCACCAGGGCTCGGGCGCGATCGGGCGGCGCGCGGCCGCGCGGGCGGTCGGCGGAGATTTGCCGATAACGTCGTCGGCAATCCTGGGAAAAGGGGTGAAGCGGGAAGCGCCGCTGCTATCTTTTCCGCGCGGCTTGCACGCGCGGCCGCAACTTGCTTTTAACCCCCTAACTTGGAAGGATTTTTCGCCATGCCCTTCGCCTGCTTGAGAGTCCGTAGTTCGTGGTCGGCGAGCCTGCCGCTCGCCCTTTTCATGTCCATGCTGGTCGGCGGCTGCACAAGCGATGAGCAGCCGCCGCCCGAGGCCATGGAGCCGGCGCCGCTGCCGCCGCTGGAGCCGCCGCCGGCCGGCCAGGGGCTGCAGTACAAGATGGTCACGGAGCTGCAGGCGGGGCAGGAGATCGAGCGCTGCCAGTTCGTGGTCGCGCCGCCCGAAGGGCTGAACGTCAACCACGACGAGGTGCGCTACACGCCGGGCAGCCACCACGTGCTCCTGTACCGGACCTCCTACCAGGCCGTCCCCACGGTGGACCTCCGCGGCCAGAGCCACGACACCAGCGGCGTCTTCGACTGCGCGCTGGGGGCGACCGCCGACTGGGCGGTAAACGGGGTCATCGCGGGGGCGCAGTCGTTCGGGGGCGGGTCGATGGTGTCGCTGCCGCCGGATGTGGCGGTCAAGGTCCCGGGCGGGGCGGTGATGCTGATGAACACGCACTACCTGAACGCGAACCCCAAGCCGCTCATGGCCGAGGCGCGGATCAACGTCTTTACGATCCCGGCGGCGCAGATGAAGCAGGAAGGCGGGGTGCTGTTCTTCTACAACCCGATCATCAGCATCCCGGCGGGGGGCACGGCGACGGCGCGGATGCGCTGCTCGGTGAGCAGCGAGATCCTGCTGACCAACATCCAGTCACACATGCACCGGCGGGCGGTGAACTACGAGGCGATGCTGAGCGACAAGTCGGGCCAGGCGCTCGAGAGCCTGTACAAGAACGACGACTGGGAGAACGTGCCGGTCAAGAAGTTCGAGCCGGGCAAGGTGATCCCGGCGGGCAGCTCCTTCGACTACCACTGCGACTACAAGAACACCGAGCCGCACGACATCCGGCAGGGCCCGAGCACCAAGGACGAGATGTGCATGCTCATCGGCTCGTACTACCCGCGCAACCGGGAGATCGAGAACTGCCAGAAGGCGACCTGGTACGGCAACGGCAACAAGTCGTGCAGCTCGCAGCTCAGCTGCGCGGTGGTGGCGCTCGGCGGCGGCAACTTCAATGACGTCCTCGACTGCGTGTCCGACAGCTGCAGCAGTGTGGGCAAGCAGCTGACCGATGCGCTGTTTTGCGTGCTGGAGCAGGCGAACACTGGGTGTCAGGCGAAGTGCCAGGGCCCGGGCGGCGGCGAGTGCCAGGCGTGCATCGCGGCGGCGTGCCAGCCGGCGACGGATGCTTGCAAGGCGGCGACCTGCCAGTAACGGGCTCGGCTCGCGGGGGGGAAAGTAGCGAGCATGGCTCGGGCCAGTTAGGGTGGGGCCATGCGTAGAGGTTCTGGTCTGAAAAAAGTGGGGGTTCAGGGGGGGCTGGGTCTTTTGGGGGGGCTGCTGCTGCTCGGCGGGGGTAGCGACG
>DAOMZC010000170.1:0-9744 GCA_035437965.1 Pseudomonadota bacterium | reverse complement strand
TGGACTCGGTGCGCACGACCTCGCCGCGCGCCCGCCCGACCGCCCCGGCGCCGCTCGCCGTGGCGCAGCCGATCCACCCGCTGGACGACGAGCGGAGCCTCGACCCGGCGGTGCTGGCCTACCTGGCCCGCGACGTTCGCCCGCGCAACGGCTGAGCCCGCGACCTTGCAAGTCACCTGAGCCTTGCCCAGAGCCGTGCGCTACACTGAGCCGCATGGCGAAGGTCGAGATTTTCACCACCAAGCTGTGCCCGTACTGCTATCGGGCCAAGGCGCTCCTCAAGGATAAGGGCGTCGCCTATCGCGAGGTCGACGTCAGCTTCAACCCGGAGATGCGCCGCTCACTGCTGGAGCGCACGGGGCGGCGCACGGTCCCGCAGATCTTCATTAATGAGAAGTCGGTCGGCGGTTACGATGACATCGCCGCGCTCGATGAAGAAGGCAAGCTGGACGAGCTGCTCGCGGCGGGCTGACTCGGCTTGCTAGGCAGCGGGGGGCGGGGGGCGGTCAGAGGGTCACAACCGCATTATGAACCGGCGCGGGTCCCCCTTCCCTGCGATCCTTTTTTGCCAGCTGGCGCTGACAAAAAATGATCTCCGGTCGGCCCACGCCTATTGGCTTCCGAAGGAATTTTAGGAGTGACCGAGAGTTAGGCGAGGGGCGGGTATTAGGCGGGGTGGACTTCTGGTAGCGGCAGCGCTACCGCGTCGGCCAGAGGGGCGGCGGGGCTGACCGGGGCCACGGCGGGCTCGCGGTTTTCCAGGATGTGCTTGGGCGGCTTGCGCAGGTCCCAGACGATCCCGACGAGCGATAGGGCCTTGAGGATGTAGTAGCTGAGGTCGATCTCCCACCAGAAGAAGCCCTGGTTGGCGGTGCTCTGGTAGTGGTGGTGGTTATTGTGCCAGCCTTCGCCCATCGTCAAGAGCGCCAGGATGAAGTTGTTGCGGCTGTCATCCGAGGTCTTGTAGCGCCGGCGGCCCCACACGTGGCTCAGCGAGTTGATGGTGAACGTGCCGTGCCACAGCGCCACCGTGCTCACCAGGCCGCCCCAGACGAAGAAGTGCCAGCCGCCGATCAGGTACAGGAGGCCGCCGGCGGCGATCGGCGGGATGAGGAAGTGCTGGTTGAGCCAGCGCAGCTCGGGGTACTTGGCGAAGTCCTGGATGCGCTGCCAGTCGGTGGTCGTGTACCGCTTGCACAGGATCCAGCCCTGGTGGGCCCAGTACAGGCCGCGCTGCACCGGCGAGTGGATGTCGTTCTCGTCGTCGCTGTGCTTGTGGTGGATGCGGTGATGGGCGGCCCACCACAGGACGCCCTTCTGCAGCGACAGGGTGCCGATGAAGGCGAGGATGAACTGAAAGACCCGGCCGGTCTTGTAGGAGCGGTGCGCGAAGTAGCGGTGGTAGCCGGCGGTGATGCCGAACATCCGCAGGTAGTAGAGGCCGATGCACAGCGCGATGTCGGTCGGCGTCGCCCCGAGCCAGATCGCGCTCAGGCTAGCCACGTGGACACCGATATACGGCAGGCTGGTGATCCACTCCATGCGCTGATCGGGCCCGAGCGGCGGCCGCGGGATACGGTGCGGCGGTCCCTGCAGCTGACGTCGCGAGCGGGTCACCGTGGTCGCGCCGCCCGTCGGCTGGTTGCCGCCGGAATCGAGCAAGGCCAGGGCACCGGGTGCTGTTTGGTTCTGCATGCTCACTATGGTGGCGGGGCTGTGTCACGGTTCTGTCACCGCGGGATAATATTTTCGCCGCAGCTGACGTTTTCCCTCCTCGGAGAACCGATTTTTTCAGACGATACTCCGACCATCGGGCGACCGGAAAATCGCCGGTCGCGCGCGCTGCCCGCAGGGAAACAGGAACCCCAAAGGCGAGCGTGGCGGACCGTCGCTGGGGCTGCTAAGGTGGGCCGTTGCCTCGCTAATGCCGAAGTTCCACGATCTACAAAGGCGCAAGCTGCGCCGCCTGATGATGCTGGTCTCGCTGTTCGCGTTTCTGCCGAGCGGCCTGCTGCTTACCGTCGGGGTGCTCATCCTGGTGTTTGGTCACGCGACCAAGGACCTGGTCTTCGGGGTGATCACGCTGGGGCTGACGGTGACGCTGCTCGGCGGGGTGGCGGCGACGGTGCTGTACGTCCGCCGCGAGTCGAGCGTCGCCCACCTGCAGACCGAGTTCGTCAACAAGGTCTCGCACGACCTGCGCACGCCGCTCACCAGCATCCGGCTGTTCGTCGAGACGCTGCAGGGCGGCCGCCTGCACGATCCGGAGAAGATCCAGCAGGCGCTGGACACCATCGCCACCGAGACCGCGCGGCTGACCAACATGATCGACCGCCTGCTCGGCTGGGCGCGCATCGAGGCGGGAAAGCGCATCTACCGCCCGCAGCCGCACCCCGCCCGCGAGGTCGTCGAGGCGGCGCTGCAGGCGTTCGAGCCGCAGCTGCTCACCGCCGCCGACGTCAAGCTGCTGACCCATATTGCCGACGATCTACCGAGCGTCAGCGTCGATCTGCCGGCGATGAGCGAGGCGCTGCTCAACCTGCTGCAGAACGCCTTCCACTACACCGGGCCGCACAAGGTGATCACCGTGCGCTGCGTGCGCCGCGGCACCCAGGTCGTGATCTCGGTCGGCGACAACGGCCCGGGCATCCCCAAGCACGAGCACCGGCGGGTCTTTGAGAAGTTCTACCGCCTGACCCGCGACGATCTGGCGCGCCAGCCGCAGGGGACCGGCCTTGGCCTGTCGATGGTGCACCACATCGTGCGCGCCCACGACGGCATGACCACGGTGGACAGCGAGGTCGGCCAGGGCGCCACCTTCAGCATCCTGCTGCCCAGCCTGCCGCCCGAGACCCCGCTCGCCAGCGCCCGCAGCACCCCGCCGAGCGCGAGCCGAGCCGAGCCGCCGACCGCGCCGCCCCCGACAAGCGAACATGCCAGCTGAGACCATCCTCGTTGTTGAAGACGATCCCGCCATCCGCAAGGCCCTGCAGATGAACCTGCAGCTGGAAGGCTACCGCGTGCTCTGCGCCGAAGACGGCGAGGAGGGCCGCCGGCAGTGCCTCGCCGAGTCGCCGGACCTCTTGCTCGTCGACCTGATGCTGCCGCAGCTCGGCGGCATCGAGCTTATCCGCGAGCTGCGCCTCTCCGACGTCGACGCGCCGATCCTGGTCCTGTCGGCCAAGGACCAGGAGGCCGACAAGGTGCTGGCGCTGTCGATCGGCGCCGATGACTACATCACCAAGCCGTTCGGGCTCGCCGAGCTTTTGGCGCGGGTGCGGGCGGCGCTGCGCCGCGGCAAGAAGCAGCGCGGCGAGCGCAAGCGGGCGCAGAGCGAGCGCATCCAGCTCGACCTGCTGGGGCGGCGGGTGCTCGCGGCGGGGGTCGAGATCGAGACCACGGCCAAGGAGTTCGATCTGCTGCGGCTGCTCGTCCAGCACCCCGGCCAGGTGCTGACCCGCGAGCAGATCATGGAGCGCATCTGGGGCGAGCACTTCACCCTGCGCACGATCGACAACTTCATCGCCCGGCTGCGCAGCAAGATCGAGGTCAACCCCGACGCGCCGCTGCACCTTGAGACGGTGCGCGGCGTCGGCTACCGCTTCAATCCATAGCGCCGGGGCGGCTCGCCTTGCCGCCTTTACCCGCGGCGCCATCGGGGCTGACGGTGGTCTGCTTGTCGCCGCCGCGGCCGCCGATGCTGACGTGCAGGTCGATCAGGGCGTCGCGCACCGTCTTCATCAGCTGATCGCGATCGGCCAGGGTAAGGCCGGCGGTGGGGATCGGCGCGCCGGCCTTGAAGTGCACGGTCGCGGGGGCGAGGCGCGCGCTGCCGCGGCCGACGGTGCGGTAGCTGCCCTCGATGGCCAGGGGGACGATCGGGACGCCGGCCTGGATCGCCATCACGAACGGGCCCTTCTTGAACGGCAGGATGCTACCGTCGGGGCTGCGGGTGCCCTCGGGGTAGACCAGGATGCTGATCCCGTCGCGGATCTTCTGGCACGCCTCGTCGAGGCTGCGCACCGCCGACTGGTGGTTCTTGCGGTCGATGAACACCATGCCGGTCGCCGCCATGTACCAGCCGAGGAAGGGGATCGGCTTGAGGCTCTTTTTGGCGATGTAGCGGAAGTTCTGCGGCACCGAGACGAACGCGACGGGGATGTCGAGCATGCTCTGGTGGTTCATCACGTAGATGTAGGGGACGCCGGGGGCGGCGGCGAAGCCGGGGTGGCGGATCAGGTTGGTGCGGGTGAGGAAGATGACCCCGGGGCCCCAGAAGCGGCGCGCCCACGACAGGGGGATATTGGGGTCACGGGGGGGGAGGCTGCCGCGCAGGATGGCCGCGCTCATCCAGAAGAACGACCACATCCCGAACAGGCTCCACTGCAGTGTGTTGAGCGCGATCGTACCAAGGTGCTTCATCGCGCCCATGATAACGCTCCTCCCCCAAGAAACGATCGGCCCGCGCTTCTTTAGAAGAACCGGCGCGGGGCCCCCTTCCCTGCGCTACTTTTTGCTTGCTGGCGCGGACAACAAGCGGCGCGGCCTTCGCCGGTTCTTCCTGAACAAGAACCGGCGCGGGGCCCCCTTCCCTGCGCTACTTTTTTGCCCGCTGGCGCGGACAAAAAAGCAGCTCCGGTCGGCCCACGCCTTTTGGCTTCCGAACCAGGGCTTGAAGCTGGAGCGGCTTGGCGGCGATCCCTTGGTCACTTCTATCAATTCCGTCGCAAAAATAGGCGTGGGCCGACCGGAGATGTCTTCGGCGGGCCTTCAAGCCCGACGGAGACATCGCAGGGAAGGGGGACCCGCGCCGGTGCACCCTGCGGTTGTGACCCTGGGTGACCTTTTGGTGGGGCCTACAGCTCCTTGAGCAGCTCGGCGCGCTTGGCGGCGTACTCCTGGTCGTCGAGGAGGCCGGCCTCCTTGAGCGACTTGAGCTTCTTGAGGCGCTCCTCCAGGCTCGGGCCGGCCGCCGGGGCTGCGGGGGGCGGCTGGTTGCCCTGGTTGTTCTGGTTGTTCTGGTTGAACATGTTGGCCATCGCCATGCCCATGCCGAGGCCCGCTCCGGCGAGCATGGGGTTGTTGGCGTTGCCGCCGCCGCCGCCACCTTGTGACAGGCCCTCGCCGGCCGACATCATCGCCTTGCCCGCCGCCAGCTGCTGGTAGCCCTGCAGGCCGCCGGCCATGCGCAGCTGCGCCGCGTCCTTATACATGCCCTTGAGGGTAAGCTCGTCCTCTTCCTTGATCGCGACGGCAAAGTTGCCAAGCCGCACCACCCGCATGCCGTAGCCCTGCAGCGGCGAGATGAGGCCGGCGAGCACCTCGGCCTCGATGTCCTCGGTAAGGGCGCCGCTCGTAATGTTTAGCAGCGGCAGCTGCTTGACCACCAGCAGCTTGGCGATCCGCTCGCGGATGGTCTTTAGCAGGATCTGGCGGAACCAGCCGGCGAACTCCTCGTCGCGGGCCCACGACCGCTGGCCGAAAAACTGAATCACTTGAGTCGGATCGGTGACCTGCATCGAGTACTCGCCGTGCACCATGACCCCGATCGCCAGCCCGCTCTTGGGGTCCTCGACGTCGCCGACGCGGCCGCCGAACTTGAAGCCGGCGACCTCGCGGGTGGTGATGAACCAGACCTCGGCCTTGAACACGTCGCCGCCGGTGAACTTGTCGATGAGGCGGTTTAGAAACGGGATGTTGGTGGTCTCCAGGGTGTGCCGCCCGGCGCCGATCTGGCCGATGAACTGGCCATCTTTGAAGAACAGCGCGACCTCATCGGTGCCGACCGTCAGCTGGGCCTTGTTCGGGATGGTCGGGTCCGGGTGCTTGTAGACGATCAGACCCTTGGCGCTGTCCGGCCGGGCAATCGCCAGCTCGTGCACCCCACCCTTGATGAAATCGATAAGACCCATGATGAGCTCCTCCTCGGATTTTCGCGCCCGCTCGGCCAGGCGGCGCCCGGCCAAGCGCTCAAGACGATGTCATGGACGACGATCGCCAGACGATGATAGATTCAGCCCTCGCGGGTCGCAACCGGCCGCGCCGGCCCCGTGGCAGGCTCTGCATCCTCAGAGAGCCGCGGACAGCCGCGGACAGCCGTAGACAGCGCCGCGGGGCACCGCTACGGTCGCGGCCCACTACATTTAGACCTGTGACACAGTCGGTGATCCCCGCGCGATTGCCCGCTTCTACCGGTTGACAGCCCCGGAGAACTGGGTGCCCGCGCGGGGCCTCACCAAGGCCCCCATCTTTTTGATACATTGGTGTGCACCTCCAGGGAGGAGCTCTGGTCGCTATGGCAAAACAAGTTGTGCGCGTTGTGGCTGCGGTCGTGGAGCGCGAAGGTAAATATCTGATCACGCAGCGCCGCGAGTCGGCGGTGCTGTCGCTGCAGTGGGAGTTCCCCGGCGGCAAGGTCGAGTCGGGCGAGAAGGACGAGCAGGCCCTGCAGCGCGAGCTGCAAGAGCGCCTGGACGCCGAGTTCGTGATCGGCAAAAAGATCGGCGAGAAGCACCACACCTACGACGGCTACGAGGTCATCCTGGCGCTCTACGCGGCGTCGCTGTCGCCGGGCGGCAAGCCGATGCGGGCCAAGCGGGTGCGCGATTTCCGCTGGGTCTCGTCGTCGGAGTTTGGCCAGTACCAGTTCCCCGATGCCGATCAGCGGACGATGGATCAGCTGCTCGGCATCCGGCGCTAGGGATGAAGCCCGTCGTTCTGTGCATCCTGGATGGCTTCGGCCACCGGGAGGCGCCGGAGGCCAACGCGATCTCGCTGGCCCACAAGACGACCCTGCCGCGGCTCTTCGCTCGCTACCCGTTTACGACCCTGGCGTGCTCCGGGCTGGAGGTCGGCCTCCCCGAGGGCCAGATGGGCAACTCCGAGGTCGGACACACGATCCTCGGCGGCGGCCGGGTGGTCTATCAGGACCTGCCGCGCATCAGCAAGGCGATCCGCGACGGGGATTTCTTCGCAAACCCGGAGCTCGTCGCCACCGTCGAGGCGGTTAAAGCCCGCGGCGGCACGCTGCACGTCATGGGCCTGACCTCGCCGGGCGGCATCCACTCGACGCTGGAGCACGGTTATGCGGTGGTCGAGCTGGCGCGCCGGCAGGGGCTTGGGCGGATCGCTTGGCACGCCTTCCTCGATGGGCGGGATACGCCGCCGCAGTCGGCCGCGGGGTACCTGGAGCAGGTCGAGGCAGAGCTCGCGCGCCTCGGCGCCGGCCGGGTGGCGTCGCTGGTCGGGCGGTTCTATGCGATGGACCGCGACAACCGCTGGGATCGGGTGGCGCGCAGCTACGCGATGCTGGTGCGCGGCGAGGGGCTGCGAGCCCCGGCGACGGCTGGGGCAGCGGCGGCGATCCGGGCCGCCTATGGGCGCGGCGAGAGCGACGAGTTCATAACTCCGATCGTCCTGTGCGATGGCGATCAGCCGATCGCGACGGTGAGCGATGGCGACGCGGTGGTGTTCTTCAACTTCCGCGCCGATCGGGCGCGCGAGCTGACGGCGGCGCTGACCCAGCAGGCGTTTACCGGCTTCGACCGCGGGCGGCGGCTAGAACTCAGCCGCTACCTGTGCATGACGCAGTACGACGCCAAGCTGAACCTGCCGATCGCCTTTGCCCCGCAGTCGCTGCACAACAACCTGGGCGAGTACCTGGCGGGGCGGGGCCTGGCGCAGTTCCGCAGCGCCGAGACCGAGAAGTACGCCCACGTCACCTTCTTCTTCAACGGCGGCACCGAGGCGGCCTACCCGCACGAAGATCGGCGCCTGGTGCCGTCGCGGCGCGACATCGCGACGTACGACCTGGCCCCGGCGATGAGCGCAACGGACGTGACCGACGGAGTGACCGCAGCGATCGCCAGCGGGAAGTACGCCTTCGTGCTGGTGAACTACGCCAACCCGGACATGGTCGGCCACACGGGGGTCTTGCCGGCGGCGATCCAGGCGGTCGAGACGATCGACGGCTGCCTGGGGCGCCTGGTCGAGGCGGCGACGGCGGCGGGGGCGAGCTTGCTGATCACGGCCGACCACGGCAACTGCGAGCTGATGGTCGACCCGGAAACGGGGGGGCCGCATACGGCGCATACGACCAATCCGGTGCCGTTTATCCTTGTCGACGAGGAGCTACGGGGGAGGCGGCTGCATCCGGGGGGACTCAAGGATGTGGCGCCGACGATCCTCGAGCTGATGGGGTTGCCGCGGCCGGCGGAGATGACGGGGGGGTCGTTGTTGGAGCCGGTCGGGCAGGGATAGGTCGCTTTAAGAAGGGGGCACTGGCGGGGGGGTCTCGGCGCGGGTCCCCCTTCCCTGCGCTACTTTTTTGCCCGCGGCGCGGACAAAAAAGCAGCTCCGGTCGGCCCACGCCTCTTGGCTTCCGAAGGAAGGGTAGGAGTGCCCTCGGGGTAGGAGTGCCCTCGGGATTGGAGCTGCTGGCGCGGGGTGTTTACGATAGGCGGTCTTAGACGTCCAGGTTGCGGACGTTGAGGGCGTGCTGGTCGATGAACTCGCGGCGGGGCTCGACGGCTTCGCCCATCAGCATGCTGAAGATGCGCTCGGCTTCGTTGAGGTCGTCGGCGTGGACTTCCAGCAGCGTGCGCTTCTGCGGATCCATGGTGGTCTCCCACAGCTGCTCGGCGGTCATCTCGCCCAGGCCCTTGTAGCGCTGGATCTGCAGGCCTTTGCGGCCGATGCTGTCGATGAGGGCGGCGACTTGCTCGATCTGGGGGACCTGGTGGCGGGTGTTGCCCTCGGCGAGGGTGAAGGGTCCCTGGCCGTACTTCTGGAGCTTGAGGTGCAGGCGCGACAGCTCGGTCAGCTCGGGGGAGTCGAACAGGGCGAAGTCGATGCGGGTCTCTTTGCGCGCGCCGCCGAGGCGTCCGGGGCAGACGAGCTGGAAGCTGGCGTGCTCCTCGTCGGGGATGATGCTCGCCTGGAGCTCGGTGAAGTCGGCGGCGTACTTTCGCAGGTGGGCTTCCATGCGCTCCAGGGCGCCCTTGACGGCGGCCTCGTCGCGCAGATCGTTCTTGGTGAGCTGGCCGGCCTTGACCAGGGCGTCGATGATGCGCGAGTCCTGCTTCTTGTCGATCGCGGTCAGCGCCTTGGCGTAGCGGCCGGCCTGGCGGGCGAGCTCGCGCAGCTCGGCGCCGGTGATCTCGGTGTCGCCGCGCAGGGTCAAGTCCTCGGAGGTGGAGCGGAGGAGGAAGTCCTCCAGGGCCTGCTCGTTCTTCAGATACTCTTCCTTGTTGCCCTTCTTGGCTTTGTAAAGCGGGGGCTGGGCGATGTAGATGTGGTGCTGCCCCTTGGCCAGCGAGCCGTCGACGAACTCGCGATACTGGCGATAAAAGAAGGTCAGAAGCAGGGTCCGGATGTGCGAGCCGTCGACGTCGGCGTCGGTCATGATGATGATGCGGTGGTAGCGCAGCTTGCCGAGGTCCTTCTGGTCGCCGACGCCGCAGCCGAGCGCGGTGATGAGGGTCACGATCTCCTGCGACGACAGCATCTTGTCCAGGCGCGCCTTCTCGACGTTCAGGATCTTGCCGCGCAGGGGCAGGATCGCCTGGGTACGGCGGTCGCGGCCCTGCTTGGCGGAGCCGCCGGCCGAGTCACCCTCGACGATGAACAGCTCGCATAGGGCGGGATCGCGCTCCTGGCAGTCGGCGAGCTTGCCGGGCAGGGCCATCGAGTCGAGCGCGCCCTTGCGCTGCACCATCTCGCGGGCGCGCTTGGCGGCCTCGCGGG
>DAOMZC010000169.1:0-9747 GCA_035437965.1 Pseudomonadota bacterium | reverse complement strand
AAGTACGTCAAGGTAGAAGCCGGGAGGGACCGCCGGGCAAATAATCCGCACTGGAGGGAAGCGGGAGCGGAAAGGGGCGACTCAGCGGAGCTGCTTGGCCGCCTGGAGCAGGGCCTCGGGATGGGCGCGCACGCGGAAGTTGTCAGTGAACATGGCCCAGCGGATGACCCCCTGCCCATCGAGCAGGAGCACCGCCGGCCGCGCGATGTCGGCGCCGCCATGGCCCTTGGGGTGCAAAAGGCCATAGCGCTTGAGCACCTGCTCGTCGGCATCCGAGAGCAAGGGGAAGGGCAGCCGCAGCTCGCCCTTCATCTTCGCCGACTCCTCTTCTGGATCGGTGCTGATGGCCAGGATCTTGACTCCGGCGGCCGCGAACTCCTGCGCCTTGCTCGCCAGACCGGCGAGCTCTGAGCGACAGAAGGGTCACCAGAAGCCGCGATAGAACACGAGCAGCGTCGGGTGCTCGCGCAGCGACGCCAGGGCCACCGGGCGGCCGGTCTCATCGGGGAGGGTGAACTCGGGCGCCGGCGTGCCCACCGCGAGCTCCGCGGGCGCCGGTGGCAGCTTGTAGCTGGAGACGTGGACGATCATCAGGAACAGCGCGGTGCTCGCCGTGGCCAGCACGGCACAGGCGGTGGCCACGATCCGGACCCGCCGCTGCCGGAACGACTGCACGGCCAGTCCCAGGCTGATAAGGGTCGCGACGCCGGCGACGAGCTCCATCGGCCACGGGTTGTCGCGCAGGCCGGCCGGGATCCTGCCGCTGCTGTTTAAAAGAGCGTAGGACACGATGCCGAACGCCAGCGCCACCGCCAGGCTGACGAGCGGCGCCCACCAGCGCAGAGATTTCATTTGTGTGGTGGCCATAATCTGGGACGTATCATGCAATGCGATATCAGTGAAGCGGAAAGACATTCCTTTTTTCACTCAAGCGAGGCGGATACATGCAAGGTCTACGTGGCAAGGTGGCAGTCATCACGGGCGCGGGCTCGGGCATCGGCCGGGCCCTGGCCCAGCAGCTGGCGCAGGAGGGCTGCGCGCTGGCGCTGGCCGACATCAATGCCGAGAGCCTGCAGAGCCTGGAGGCGACGCTAAAGGGCAGCGGCGTCCGCGTTACCACCCACGTCCTTGATGTGGCCAAGCGCGCCGCCGTGTACGCCTTCGCCGATGAGGTGCTGGCCCTTTACGGCAGCGCTCACCTCATCATCAATAACGCTGGCGTAGCCGTTTCGCAGACGGTCGCCGAGCTTACTTATGACGACTTCGAGTGGATCATGGGCATCAACTTCTGGGGCATGGTCTACGGCACCAAGGCGTTCCTGCCGCACCTACTACAGAACAACGAAGGCCACATCGTCAATGTGTCCAGCATCTTCGGCATCATCGCGGTGCCGACGCAGGCCGCCTACAACGCCAGCAAGTTCGCCGTGCGCGGCTTCACCGAGGCCCTGCGGCAGGAAGTGGCGCACACCGGCGTGCGCGTGAGCTGCGTCCACCCCGGCGGGATCAAGACCAACATCGCCCGCTCGGCCCGCTTTTACCGCGACATCAGCGGCAGTCGCGATGCCGGCCGCTCGGTCGCCAACTTCGACAAGATGGCCCGCACCACGCCGGCCGCCGCCGCCCAGGTGATCATCGATGGCATCAAGGGCGACCTGCCGCGCATCATGATCGGTGCCGATGCCCGCCTGCTCGACCGGGTGCAGCGGCTGATGCCGGTCCGCTACGGGAACATCGTGAAGAAGCTGGCCGGCCTCGCTTCTCGCAGGTTCTAGCAGGCTGTGGCAACACGTAGCGAGCGGCCTGAGTTCGTGTTCGGCCGCGCGGAGCAGCCTCATGGCTGTGAGCACGGCCGGACGTCGAAATCGGGTCGCGTAGTAGTGTTGCCACAGCCTGCTAGGTCTCTGCTTCCCGACTAGCCGCTGTTAACGATTGCGTGTCGTTTGTGAACGCCAGGCTACATTTTCGGTCGCACCGACGAGCTTTGCCTTGGCACTGAAGCTGCTATGCTCTCTTGTAAGAGACATCTCCTGACTGAGAGGCTTCCTATGACACGCAATACTATCCCCGCTCTGAAGCTCGGCCTCGCCACCGCCGCCCTGGTATTAGCGGTAGCCGGCAGCTCGACTGCATCGGCGCAGACTGCCGAGACGGCGGCCGCCCCGGCTGCCAGCCCCGACGGATCCCAGGCCGCCCAGCCGGCTCCGGCGCAGCTCAACCAGCCTCCTTATTATCAGCCGGATCCGCAGGCCTACCCGCAGCAGGCCTACCCGCAGCAGCAGCCCTACCCACAGCAGCAGCCCTACCCGCAGCAGCAGCCCTACCCGCAGCAAGCTTATCCGGCTTATCCGCAGCAGCCTTACTACGGTCAGCAGCCCTACCCGCAGCAGCCGGTGTACGTGGCGCCCCCTTACGCGGCGCGGCGCGTCCGTGGCTACACCGACCGCTTCCGCCCGCAGTTCGGCATCGGGCTGCGCGTGAGCGGCCTGTACGCCGGGTCGGAGCTTACCACCTATGGCTCCGAGGGCTTTGGTCTGGAATTCCTCCTGCGCGTGCACCCGCGGGTCACGCTCGAGGCACTCCTCCAGTACCAGAACGTCAGCTCATCTGATTACTACGCGCCGGTCTATTACTACGACCGCTACGACTTGCCGATCCTCGGCGGGGCGCGCATCCACCTTGGGAATCCGTTCTGGGTCTTCTCGCCGTACGTGGTCGGGGCTGCCGGCGCAACGTACTCGCGGCTGAGCTTCGATCCGTCCGTGGCCCCCGAAGGCCGCTGGTTCTTCGAGGCCCAGGGCGGCGTCGGCTTCGAGATCCGGCTCGGGCGCCACTTCCTGCTCAACGCCGACCTGCGCGCCTTCGGACGGTTCCGCAACGAGAGCACGACCGACGTCTTCGTCCAGGACACGGGCGGCAACTTCTACCGCGCCCTGGGAAATAGCGGCGGCATCCTGTTCAACTTCGGCTTCGCCGGGCTGTTCTAGTATCCTGTACGGGCTGTCGCGACCACCGCTCACCTTGCCCACGGCGGGCCTTTCCAGGAAGTGCCGACGATGAATGTTAAGGACTGGCTCGATCGGCGCACGATCTATCTGGCTCGCCACGGCTCGCACGCCTATGGCACAAACCTGCCGACCAGCGATCGCGATCTGCGCGGCATCGCGGTGCCGCCCAAGGAGTACTTCCTCGGCTGCCTGCACCACTTCGAGCAGGCCGAGCAGAAGGGCGACCCCGACGTCGTCATCTTCGACCTGCGCAAGTTCATGAACCTGGCGGCGGACTGCAACCCCAACGTGCTCGAGATCCTCTTCGTCGCGCCGGAGGACCGCCTGACGGTGACGCCGGCGGCCGAGCTTCTGCTGCAGGAGCGCCACCTGTTCCTGTCGCGCAAGGCGCGTCACACCTTCAGCGGCTACGCGATGTCGCAGCTCAAGCGGATCGAGACCCACCGCCGCTGGCTGCTCGCTCCGCCCGCGGCGCCGCCGCTGCGCAAGGACTTCGGGCTGCCCGAGCGCACGGTGCTGCCCCAGGATCAGCTCGCCGCGGCGGCGAGCCTCATCCGTAAGAAGGTCGACTCGTGGCAGCTCGACCTGGAGCCGCTCGACGAGGCGGGCAAGATTCAGCTGCAGGACAAGCTGGCGACGGCGCTTGCCGAGATGCGCCTGGCCAGCGAAGACGAGCAGCTGCGCTGCGCCGGGCGGCGCCTGGGTTACGACGACAACTTCCTCGATCTGCTGGACCGCGAGCGGCGCTACACCACCGCGCAGCGCCAGTGGGAGTCGTTTACCACCTGGCAGAAATCGCGCAACCCCGCCCGCGCCGCGCTGGAGGCCAAGCACGGCTACGACAGCAAGCACGGGATGCACCTGGTGCGGCTGATGCGCATGTGCGGCGAGATCCTCGCCACCGGCCAGGTCGTGGTCCGCCGCCCGGACGCCGACGAGCTGCTCGCCATCCGCCACGGCGCCTGGAGCTACGAGACGCTGATGGATTGGGCGCGCCAAAAGGACGCCGAGCTGGAGGCGCTGTACAAGACCTCGCCCCTGCCGCACAGCCCCGACCGCGCCGCGATCGACGCCCTGTGCGTGCGCATCGTCGAGACTGTGTTATCTAGCTTGGCGTGATGGCGGCCATGACCCCTGACGCTCAAGACTTTATCGATCTGGACGGCTCGCACGGCGAGGGCGGGGGACAGATCCTGCGCAGCGCGCTGTCGCTCTCGCTGCGCACCGGACGGCCCTTCCGGCTGCTGAAGGTCCGCCAGAACCGCGACAAGCCGGGGCTGCGTCCGCAGCACCTGGTTGCCGTCCAGTCGGCGGCGCAGCTCGGGGCCGCCGAGGTGACCGGGGCCGCCGTGGGCTCGCGCGAGCTGACCTTCAGGCCGCAGCTCTACGGCGACAGCCTGGCCGGCGGCGCCTATCGCTTCGACATCGGCACCGCGGGCAGCGCGCCGCTGGTCCTGCAGACCGTGCTGCCGGCGCTCCTTCACGCCACCGGACCCTCGACGGTGACTATCGTGGGCGGGACCTATAATCCCAAGGCGCCGCCGTTTGATTTCATCGCCCGGGTGTTCGCGCCGCTGCTCTTACGCCTCGGGGCCGAGGTGCGGGTGCGCATGGATCGGCCGGGCTTCTATCCGGCGGGCGGCGGGCAGCTGTTCGCCGAGATAACCCCCTGCCCGCGGCTCGCCCGGCTGACGCTGCGCGAGCGCGGCGCGGTCGTCTCGCGGCAGGCGACGGCGGTGGCGGCCCGGCTCCCCGAGCATGTCGCCGCGCGCGAGCTCGCTGCGGTGCGTGAGCAGCTGGGCTTTCCGCCCGCCTGTCTGCACACGCGGGTGATCACGCGCAGCGCCAGCCCAGGCAACGCCCTGCTCATCGAGATCGAGAGCGAGCAGGTGACCGAGCTGTTCAGCTGCGTCGGCGAGCGCGGCGTCCCCGCCGAAGAGGTGGCCCGTCGCGCCGCGACCGAGGCGAGCCTCTACCTGCAGGCCGGGGTCCCGGTCGGCGAGCACCTGGCCGACCAGCTCCTGTTGCCGCTCGCGCTCGGCCAGGGCGGCGCGTACCGCACGGTCGAGCCGTCGCTGCACACCCGCACCCAGGTGGACCTCATCCGGCACTTTCTGCCCGCGGTCGAGATCCGGATCACCCAAGCGTCGGCGCTCGCCTACCTCGTAGAAGTCAGCGTCCCGGGGTAAGCTCGCCGCCCTCATGGCTCGCAAGCTGATCCTCGCAGAAAAGCCGGCGGTGGCCCGCGACCTCGCGCGGGTGCTCGGCGTTGTCGCGCGTGGCGACGGCAGCTTCCAGGATGACCGCTACGTCATCACCTGGTGTATCGGCCACCTGGTCGAGCTCGCCGAGCCGGCCGAGTACAACCCGGCGTGGCGGCGGTGGACCCTGCCCGCTCTGCCCATGCTGCCGGAGCGCTTCCAGCTGCGCCCGAGCGCCGCGACGGCGCGCCAGTGGCGGGTCGTCCGTGAGCTCCTGCAGAAGCGCGAGTTCACCGCCGTCATCAACGCCTGCGACGCCGGCCGCGAGGGGGAGCTGATCTTCCGCTACTGCTACGAGCTCGCCGGTTGCCGCCTGCCGATCGAGCGGCTGTGGATTTCCTCGCTGACCGAGCAGGCGATAGCCCAGGGCTTCCAGCGGCTGCGCCCGGGTCGCGAGCTCGAGGCGCTGGCCGCCGCGGCGCGCTGCCGCTCGGAGGCCGACTGGCTGGTGGGGATGAACGCGACGCGGGCGGTGACCCTGTGGCGGCGCGGCGAGCAGGACGTGCTGTGCTCGCTCGGGCGGGTGCAGACACCGACGCTGGGCCTATTGGTCGGGCGCGAGCGGGCGATCGTCGAGTTCGTGCCGCGCGACTACTTCGAGGTCCACGCCGCCCTGCGCGTCGCCGCGGCCAGCGAGCCGGAGGGTCGCTTTACCGCGGTCTTCAAGCACGAGCAGAAGCGGCGCCTGGCCACCCGCCCGCTGGCCGAGACAATCGCCACCCGCGATCAGCCGCTGCCGGCGGTCGTCGAGTCGGTCGAGGAAAAGACGGTGCGCGAGCCGCCGCCGCTGCTGTTCGACCTGGGCGCGCTGCAGCAGACGTGCAACCGCCGCTTTGGCTGGTCGGCCAAGCGCACCCTGGGCATCGCCCAGGCGCTGTACGAGCAGCACAAGCTGCTCACCTACCCGCGCACCGACTCGCGTCACTTGAGCTCGGATCTCATCCCGCAGCTGCCCAAGATCTTTGCCGCGCTCGCCGAGCAGCCGGTCTTCGCGCCGTACCTGCCGACCCTGACCGCCGCCAAGCCGCCGCGCCGGGTGTTCCAGGACGGCAAGGTCAGCGACCACCACGCCATCATCCCGACCCCGGTGGCGCACTCCCCTGCCCGCCTGGCCGCGCTCTCGGGCGAGGAGGCCAAGCTGCTCGACCTGGTGGCGCGGCGCTTCATGGCGGCGTTTTTTCCCGACGCCGAATTCTTGCAGACGCGAGTGGTGGTGCGCGTCGGCGCGGACACAGCGACCAGCGGCGCCGCGCCCATCGCCACCCATCCAGGCGACAAGCCTGCCCGCCAGCGCGCGCGGAGTCGCGCCCTGGTCCCGCAGCCGGACACCGCTGCAGCGCCGGCGCACCCTGCCCTGCCGGCAGCGGGCGCATCGGCCGTGGCGCCAGCGGGCGCATCGGCATCGGAGGCCCTGGCGTCGGGCGTATCCGCATCGGGCGTGTCCGTGTCGGGCGTAGCCGCGTCGGGCGTAGCCGCATCGGGCTCGGCAGCGGCAGGCTCGGCGGAGGGCTCGGCTGATCTGATCACTTTGCTGCCGCCGCTTCCGGACCGCTATCACGCGCAGGGCCGGGTGCGGCTGCGCCCCGGCTGGCAGGAAGTGGCGGGCCTGGGCGAAGAGCGCGCAAGCCGCGCGCCGAGCCCGCGCGGCCAGGAGGGGGCGGAAGAAGACGACCACGACGATGCAGCGCAGTCGCTTCCCCGCCTGCAGAAGGGCCAGCCGCTGCGCGCCGCCTACGAGGTCAAGGCCAAGAAGACCCAGCCGCCGCCCCGCTACACCGAAGCGACCCTGCTCTCGGCGATGGAGGGCGCGGGCAAACAGCTCGACGACGAGGCGCTGCAGGAAGCGCTCAAAGATCGGGGCCTGGGCACGCCGGCGACGCGCGCCGCGGTGATCGAGACGCTGCTCGACCGCGGTTATGTGACGCGCCAGGGCAAGCAGCTGCAGCCGACGCCGCTCGGCATGGATCTGATCGCGCGGCTGCCGGTGCCGAGTCTCGGATCGGCGCAGCTCACCGGTCAGTGGGAAGAGCGCCTGTCGCGCATGGCGCGCGGGCAGGAGTCGCGCGCCTCTTTCATGGCCGACATCGCTACGTACGTGCAGGAGATCATCGCCGCGGTGAAGAGCACGCCGCCGCCAGTCGCCGTGGCTCTAACCGTTCCCGCGGCGGTCGGCGAGCCCAGGGGACGGGCCCGAGCGGACCGCAGCTCGCGGGGGGCGGGTCCGAGTGTTCCAGCCAAGCGGCGGGGGCGAACCCGGGTGGCCGGTTCCGCGCCCGTGACACGCCGCGCGGCGCCGCGGACCGTGCCGGCAGCGGACGACAAGGCAGCCGCGGATGCGGAGCCCGTCGCCAAGCGCAAGACCGCCCGCTCAACGAGCAAGCGTGCAGCGCCGCGCACTTCCGAAAAGAGCCCGCGCCCCCGCGCCCCCGCCAAGGAAGGTCGCGCCAAGCCCGCACCGGCAAGAGCACGGACCAGCAGAGCGAAGGCCGGCAGTGCCGCGCCAGCAGAGCCGCCGCTGCCCGCGCGCGCGGAGCTCTACCCAGCGACCGGACCCACGTGGGCCGAGCCTCCAAGCCGAGCCTGGCAAGCGCCCACCGCGCCCGCCTCCTGGACGGATGAGAGACCGCCGCTACCAACCAGAGCAAGAGCCGCACCGCCAGCGCGATCCGAGCCATCGGCCGGCGCGGGAGCCATACACCCTGCCCCGACCGAGCCGCTGGCCGTGGGCCGGCCCATCGAGCCCCCGCTCGGCTGCCCGCGCTGCCGCGCCGGCTCACTGATCTGGGGCCGACGGGCGTGGGGGTGCTCGAACTTCCGCGCCTGCCCTCTGATCATCCCCTACGAGTTCCGCGGACGCCGGCTGGGCGAGCGCGATCTGCGCAACCTCATCGAGCGCGGCGAGTCGCTGCCCATGCTGCTCATCGATGACTCGCCCGGCGCGCGCGAGGTGCGGGCACGGCTGCGGCTATCGCTGAGCGGTCAGCCCGAAGGCTTCCTGTCGATGGTTCCGGTGCCCGCGAGTTGACAACGGCGGCTGCGCGCCAGGTCCACCAGGTCAGTGATGAGCGCCCCCCACCTTCGGCTTTTTGGCGGCGGTGCGCGGCTTGCTTTTGGGGCTGGACTGCCTGGTCTTGTTGGCGTGGAGGAGCCCGGCCGATTGACGGCTGGCGAGCTGGATTTTGTTGGGGTCGCTGGCGAGCACGGGCGCCGGATCCTGCATCAGCTCGACCAGGTTCGGTCGGCTCGACGGCCGCCGCTGCAGCGACTCGGGGAGGACCGCGGCGACGACCGCGCGCTGATCGTCCAGGTAGCGCTGCGCCGCGCGCTGCACCGCGGCGACCGAGACCTCGCGCACCCCGGCTTCGTAGCCCTCGGTGCTCGCCTCGCCGGGGGCGAGCGCCAGGGCCGCCGCGCGCGCCAGCTCCAGCGCGTGCCCTTCGCGCCGCTGCCGCCGGGCCGCCTGGCGGCTGACCAGCTGATCCTGGGCCAGGAGCAGCTCCGCAGGAGCGACCTGGTGGTCGATGAGCTTGCGCAGCTCCTCCCGCAGGCCGGTCTGCGCCACATCGAAGTTCGAGGGACTGGTCGCCAGGTGGAGGGCAAGGTAGCCGAGTTCGCTCCCGAGCTGCAGCACCCCCTGAACGGCGTAGGCCAGTCCCCGCTTCTCCTTGAGCTCGCGCCCCAGGCGGCCGAGCGGCCCGGCGAGCAGCTCGAACAGGACCTCGACTGCGTAACGCTCGGCGCCGCGCAGCCCGGGAGCGCGATAGCCGACGACCATGTGGGCGTGCTGGCTTGGCAGATACGCGACGCGCTGCAGCGGGGTCCGCAGCTCGGCAAGCTCGCCGGGCGCGGCCGGGGCCGGTGGCGGACTCGGCGCGACCGTCGGCAGCCGGGCGTCCAGGCGCTCGCGGACCGTCTCTGGATCGACATCCCCGACTACTGCGATGGTCAGCTTGCTGAGCGGATAGGCGCGCCGAAACAGCTCGAGCAGGCGGCGCCGGGACAGACTGCCGACGGATTGCAGCGAGGGCTCCAGCGCGTAGGGGTGGCCGGGCAGCAGCGCCCCCTTGAACAGGCGCAGGGCGGCAGCGGCCGTATCGTCGCGGGGCAGCAGCTGCGCCGCCGTTGCCTCGCCGGTCGGTGCGGGCGGGTCCAGGGGGCCGAGCAGCGGCGTGGCAGCTCGCAGGTCGCCGTGCAGCTCCCCGCGCAGCTCGGTAATGAGGGCGCGGCGCTCGCGGTCGGCGTCGGCCTCGCTGAAGCCGGGCTGGCTCAGGCAGTCGGCCACCAGGGCCAGCCCCTGGTCAAGGTGGCTGCTCAACAGCTCGGCACGCAGGCCGAAGGCGTCCAGCTCCACGACCGGCCGGAGCGTGCCGGAGATCTGCTCCAGCTCTCGCGCTATGGCCTCGGCCGTGCGCAGCCGCGCCGAGCGCGGCCACCGGCGCGCCAGCAGCTGGTCGGCCCCGGCGGTGCGCTCGTCTTCG